>CANBVQ010000018.1 GCA_947372925.1 Acidimicrobiaceae bacterium | reverse complement strand
TAGCGGGCGAACTCCCGCTGCGCATCGATTCGGTCAATGGGCGCGCCCAAACGACTCATCTCACCGAGGTAGAAATCAAGCAACTCGTGTTCATCGCGGCGACAGCTCTCATCGTCGAGACTCGTGGTGATGAAGTAGGCCACGTCGAGTAGGGGGCTGTTCACCGCCACGGTCTGCCAGTCAACAACGGCAATGGGCACAGTGCCCCCCTGACCGTCGAACAGGAGATTGTCCGTTCGAAAGTCACCGTGAACCACACAGGCGTACGGGGACTTGTAACCAGAGAAATCAGAGAGACGTGCGCCGAGCTGGGTGACGACGTCGCGGATCTCGTCGCTCAACACAGCGTCGTAACGCTCCAGGAAGGCTTGAAAGAGACCCGGAAGGACCGCTTGGTAGAGGGGGGCCAGTGCCGCAGAAGTTCCGCCCAGCCAGTCAGCCTCGTGCAGGCTCGTCATCGACCGAGTCGGTCCGTGCAATTCGGCGAGAGCACTCAGCCCCAACTTCGCTTGCTGGTGGGTGAGTCCACCGAACTGATCAACGGGTGCTGTCGGCGTCATGTCCTCCAGAATGAGCAGGAAATCGTCGTGTTCGTTACGAGCAACAAAGTGGCACGTCGGCGTCGGCGTTCCGATCTCTGGGGCCAGTTGTTCGTAGAAGGAGGTCTCACGAAGGTAGAGCCGTTGGGCCGCGGCAGTGGATCTGCTGACTTCGTCGTCCGACGGCCCCTTGGCAATTGCTGAGGCGACGAGCTGGTCGCCATCGAGGAGTTCCACCCGTAGACATCTCGCCACTTGGCCCGCACCGATGGGGGTCGTCCGCAACGTCAGACCCCGTGGTGCCCCTACGACGTCCGCGATGAAGTCGGCACTTAATTCTTCAAACGTTGGAAAACTACTCACGAGAACCCCCGCTGCTTAGTTTGCCCGATTCTTATCCCCACTCCCTGATTTGGGTCGAAAAATCAGTAAAGATGACGGAGTGACGAATTTCATTGTTGATTACGGTCTGTACGCCCTCTTCTTACTCGCCTTCGTGGAGAGTACCTGTGCCCCGATTCCTTCAGAAGGAACCTTCGGCTTCGCCGGGGCGATGACGGCCGCAAGTTTTTCCCTCAACCACGGCCACCCCTGGAGCGTTTTCTCGGTCATTGCCGTCGGCGTCGTGGGTTCCTTGGCCGGTTCAATTTTTGCTTACGAAATCCTGGGTCTTCGTTTTGGTCGTTCCATTGTGGATCGCTGGGGCAAGTGGATCTTGTTGACACACGCCGACCTCGACACTGCGGAGCGGTGGTTCGCCAAGTATGGAGCGGTCTCCGTTCTCGTTGGTCGCGTCATTCCCGTCGTTCGCACCGTTATCTCGGTGCCCGCCGGTGTGGCGCGAATGAACCGGGCGCAGTTTGCCGTGCTCACCA
This sequence comes from Acidimicrobiaceae bacterium, assembly GCA_947372925.1. Lineage (GTDB taxonomy): Bacteria > Actinomycetota > Acidimicrobiia > Acidimicrobiales > RAAP-2 > RAAP-2. Next base: position 16,824 of record CANBVQ010000018.1, on the reverse strand, counting down.
CCATTGGGTGTGCCATTTGGGTGACGGTGTTAACGCTGCTCGGTCGCGCTGCGGGTCAGAACTGGGAGCACGTTTCTAACGTCTTCCATAAGTTCCAACTCCCCGTGATTGCGATCCTCGTGGTACTGGGTGCCATTGGCTTGCGTCACCGCATTCAAAAGGTCCGCCAGCACCACCAGTAGTGCTTAGCCCTGGAGGGCTTCGAGGACCTTGGCGGCGTGACCGTTGGTCTTCACCGAGTACCAGGTTCGCTCAATCGTGCCGGTCGGTCCGATGATGAAGGTCGAGCGAATAACTCCGACCACTGTTTTGCCGTAGAGAATCTTTTCGCCGTACGCGCCGTACTTTTCCATCATCTTCTTGTCGGGATCACAGAGCAGATTGAACTTCAAGCCGTACTTCTCACGAAACTTGATGTGACTCGCCTCATTGTTTGGTGAGACGCCCAGCACGACCGTGTCGAGTTTGGCGAAGGCCTTGAGTTCATCGTTGAACTGACATGCCTCGGTGGTGCAGCCCGGTGTGTCGTCAGCGGGGTAGAAGTAAAGAACGACGCGCTGACCGGCAAAGTCTTTGAGGGAAACCTTGGCGCCGTCTTGGTTAATCAAGGTAAAAGCGGGGGCTTTCTTGCCGACTTCGAGTTTGGCCATGTGATCTCCTTAGGAATAGTTTCAATTTATTGACTTCGGGGTACGATGGATACGAAGCATTGTGCAGACTGCACGTGCTTGGGCCCACGCTCCACTTCTCTACAGCGGTCCAGGGTCCGACCGAGAGAATTGTGTTGTTGTGACTATTTCCAATGAGCCGTCTGAAAAGACGGACATTTACGCTACCGAACAGACCTTCGCCGCCCTCGGCGTTCACGAAGGACTTGTTTCCACACTGGCGGCCCAAGGCATTACGGCGGCCTTCCCGATCCAGGCGATGACCATCAACGATGCGCTCGCTGGTCGTGACGTCTGCGGTAAAGCCAAGACGGGCTCCGGTAAGACGCTCGGCTTCGGTCTGCCCATGCTTCAGCGAATCGCTGAGAGTGGGGGAGCACCCAAGGGTGACGGACCCGCGACGCCTAAGGGACTCGTCCTCTTGCCAACGCGCGAACTGGCCGTTCAGGTCTTCGATGTTCTTAAGCCTCTCGGTGAGGCCATTGGCCTACGCCTCGTTTCGGTCTACGGCGGCGCCGATATCGAACGTCAGATCAAAGACGTCCGCAAGGGTGCCGACGTCATCATCGCCACGCCCGGTCGTTTGATTGACCTGGGTGACCGCGGTGAAGTCGATGTTTCTCAGCTCGACGTCCTCGTGCTGGACGAAGCCGACCGCATGGCCGACATGGGCTTCATGCCCCAAGTGGAGTGGGTGCTTCGACGTATCGATGCTCGCCCCCACCAGACGCTCCTCTTCTCGGCCACCCTCGACGGTGCCGTTGACCGTTTAGTCAAGCGCTACCTCAAGGACCCCGTGTACCACGAGGTGGTCTCAGAGTCACAGACCGTTTCCAACATGGTCCACCACTTCTTGAACGTGCACCAGATGGACCGCATCAAGGTGACGGCTTCAATCTGTCGAGCCTTTAATAAGTCGATTATCTTTGCCCGCACCAAGCGTGGTGCCGACCGTCTCGTCGAGCAACTCCAGAAGGAGGGCATTGACGCCGCCGCCATTCACGGCGACCTTCGTCAGAGTCAGCGTGAAAAGGCCCTGGCCGACTTCACGGCCGACAAGCTTCACGTTCTCGTAGCCACCGACGTGGCGGCTCGCGGTATTCACATCGACGGTGTGGACTGCGTCATTCACTTCGATCCCCCAGAAGATCACAAGGCCTACCTCCACCGCTCGGGCCGTACCGCTCGCGCCGGTGCGACCGGTGTCGTCGTGTCGCTCCTGCTGTGGAACCAGATTGTTGAAGCCGGAGTCGTGATGCGTCGCCTGGCCATGAAGAAGCCCGTAGTCGAAGTCTTCTCCAACAACCCCCACCTTCAGAATCTGGCCGAATGGGAGCCCGACATGAGCGAGTCAGTTCTATGACCGAAGCCGTTCCCGTCTTTGAGTACGACGGCACGATTAAGCGCGCCCTCGCCGTAGTGGCCCACCCCGATGACATCGACTTTGGGGCTGCCGGCACCATCGCCACCTTGACCGGACTCGGTATTCACGTCTCCTACTGTCTCGTAACGTCAGGCGACGCCGGTGGCGACGCCTCCACCCACACCAAGGCCGAACGCGCCGTCATTCGTGAGAACGAGCAGACGGCCGCCGCCGCCGTGCTCGGTGTTACCGATTTGCACTTTCTCGGCTGGCCCGACGGTGAAGTGGAGCCGACGTTGGAGCTACGCAAAGAGATTTCTCGCGTCATTCGGATCACGAAGCCAGACCTCATTATCTGCCAGAGCCCCGAGCGCAACTGGGAGCGGATCTACGCCTCGCACCCGGACCACCTCGCGGCCGGTGAAGCCACGATGCGCGCGGTGTACCCCGACTCGCGTAATCCCCACTCCCACGTAGAACTTCTCCACGCTGGTCACGAACCGCACACCGTTCCAGTGGTGTGGGTCATGAGCAGTCAGCCCACGATGATTGTCGACACCACGGCCGTCTTTGACAAGAAGGTCGCGGCGTTACGGTGCCACGACAGCCAGGTCGGTCATCGCGAAGACCTCGCCGAAATGCTCCGCACCTGGGGTGAAACAATCGGTAAGGCGGCCGGGCTTCCCGAAGGTCACTTGGCCGAAGGCTTTCGCCCCGTTTCTACCCAGTAGTTACTTGCGCTCAATCGTGGTGCCGGCGATCGCCTGACTCTCTCGAGAGGCGGCGCTGAAGATTCCCTTGCTCATTAACGACTTCTCCTGCTGGCGACGCAGCCAGTAGATCTGAGCGCGGTCGCCATGGATGGAAGCGGAATCGGGTTCGGCCCAACCAGCAAAGTCGGCGAGGTGACAGGCCAGTCGCATATCGGTTTCCACCAGCGCGAGCGCTCGGTCCATGAGCACGCGAGCGCCACCGGCCAACGCGGCTAGTTCGGCTCCGACCGCGGCATCGGCGGCCGGCTTGAGTCGTGAGGCCGCTCCGTCCCACCATCCTCCGTAGAGTCGCCAGATATTGCGAACCACAAACTCGGGCTCGTCGTAATAGGGGCGCAGGTAAGGCTTTTCTAAGGTCGCGGCATCGACCTTTACGGTGTGAATAATGGTGTCGAGCGTCTCGCCGGCATTCATCATGTCGAGCACGCGACTCACAACATCCTCCAACGTTGACGCGATTTCATCGAGCACGAGCGCAATACGGGCCTTACCTTCGATGGGCAGACCGTGTGCGGGCAACAAGAGTTCAGGCCCTTGGGCGATCATCTTGCGCAGCGCCTGAGCCCACTCCAATGCGTACCGCTGGACCTTCTGTGGATTACCGGCATTGGGGTAGTTCCAGATAATGAAGTCACCCGTGAAGATCCACTTCTTTTCGGGTAGCCACCCCCAGAGGTGATCGTCCGTTTCGCCCCGACCGTGGTGAAATTCGACGGTGGTATCGCCGGCGGTCATGGTGTAGAAGTCATCGAAAGAAATATCGGTACGCAGGGTGGATCCAGGTAGGAATTTCTTAGCCCCGGCACCAATGTCCAGACCCATGTCACTCGAGACGCCACCGAACTGACGGTGGTTGATAGCCAGATTCCAGTCCGAGGTCAGGGCGTAGCGATCAATCCGGGGGTTGACGTTGGCGTGACCGTAGACCGTAGGGAGCGACAGACCCTTGTCTGTGGCGTCGGCGGCAAAGGCTGAGCTTCCGCCGACGTGGTCCGCATGACCGTGGGTGTAGACGAGCGAGGTGATGGGATCGGCCCGCCAGGAGCGAATCGCCGACACCACCTGGGCACCACTACTCACCCCCGAGGCGTCGAAACACATCAACCCGTCACCGGTGTCCCAGGCCAGCGTGTGGCTGAAACTTTCGACAATCGCCAGACCGTCCGCGAGTTCGGTGAGTTCGTTGGTGACGCGATTGACGGGCTCGGAAGCGACGCCGGCGTCGATGACTTTTGTCGACAGCTCTAATGGGTTCATTTCGAAATAGTACCTAGGAGCGTCGCCGCACCGCTGGAAATAAATTAACTATGTCTAACTACCCGACAACTTCTGCGCGTGACGCGCAGAAGTCATGAATGAACGCCCCTGGCTGGTTAGTTCACTGCCAACTGGCGGAGAACAAAGTTCAAGACACCACCGTTGCAGTAGTACTCGGCCTCAGTGGGTGTGTCGATACGGAGTCGAACGTCAAAGCTGAACGACTCACCGTTGGCGCGCTGAACATCGAGTGTGACCGTGCTGGGGGTCGCGCCCTGGTTCAACGCTTCAATACCGTTAACGGTAAAGACTTCCGATCCATCGAGGTTGTAGGTAGCCGCAGTCTCCCCGGCCTTGTACTGCAGCGGCAAGATGCCCATGCCGACGAGGTTGGAGCGGTGAATGCGCTCGTAACTCTCGACGAGAACGGCGCGGACGCCGAGCAACTTGGTGCCCTTGGCCGCCCAGTCACGACTCGAACCGGAACCGTACTCCTTACCGGCCAAAATCATCAACGGGGTGCCTTCGCTGGCGTACTCCGTGGCGGCATCGAAGATAAACATCTGCTCGGCTTCGGGGAACTTCTTCGTCACGCCACCCTCAACGTCAACGAGCTGGTTGCGCAGTCGAATGTTGGCGAAGGTGCCACGAACCATGATTGAGTCGTTGCCTCGACGGGTGCCGTAGGAGTTGAAGTCGGCCTGGCTGACTCCACGCTCGGTCAGGAAGAGTCCGGCCGGCACGTTGGGACGAATGTTGCCGGCGGGGGAGATGTGGTCTGTGGTTACGGAGTCGCCGAGCTTCGCGAGGACGCGAGCGCCAACGACGTCGTGGACCTGTCCGACCTGCATCGAGAGACCCTCGAAGTAGGGGGGCAACTTGACGTAGGTCGAGTTGGAGTCCCACGAGTAGGTAACGGTCTTGCTCGTCGGTACGGCCTGCCAGCGCTCGTCACCATCGAAGGCGGCGGCGTAGCGAGTGGCAAACATCTCGGGCGTCAACGAGGCACGAACGGCATCGGCCACTTCGCGGTCGCTGGGCCAGATGTCCTTTAAGAAGACGGGCTCGCCGTTGCTGTCGGTGCCGAGTGGCTCGGTGGTCAGGTCGATGTCGACCGTACCGGCCAAGGCGAAGGCCACGACGAGTGGGGGCGACGCGAGGAAGTTCTGCTTCACGTCGGGGCTGATGCGACCTTCGAAGTTGCGGTTACCCGAGAGCACGGAGACGACGGAGAGATCGTGTTCGTTCACGGCATCGCTAACGCCATCGAGCAGTGGGCCCGTGTTACCAATGCACGTGGTGCAGCCGTAGCCGGCGAGGTAGAAACCCAAGTCATCGAGGGGCTTAGAGAGATTGGCCCGATCGAGGTAGTCGGTGACGACGCGACTTCCGGGAGCGAGTGACGTCTTCACCCAGGGCTTCACGGTCAGGCCCTTTTCCACGGCCCGCTTCGCGACCAGTCCGGCCGCGACCAAGACGCTGGGGTTCGAGGTGTTGGTGCAGGACGTAATGGCGGCCACGGTGACGGCGCCATCGCGCAGTGTGGCCGCAGCGTCGGTGCCGTGCACTTCCTTGGGGTCGCGACCGAGGGCCGTGCGGAAGGCCTCACGGGTGCCACCGAGACGAACGCGGTCCTGGGGACGCTTCGGTCCAGCCAAGCTGGGCTCCACGGTCGAGAGGTCGAGCTCCACGTACTCCGAGAAGATTGGCTCGGGACTGGTGGCGTCGTGCCAGATGCCCTGGGCCTTGGCGTAGGTCTCGACGAGCGCGAGCTGCTCGGCGGGGCGACCGGTGAACTTCATGTAGTCCAAGGTGACCTGGTCAATGGGGAAGATGGCACAGGTGGCGCCGTACTCGGGACCCATATTGCCAATGGTGGCGCGCGTCTCGAGCGACAGGGCCGAGATGCCCGGTCCGTACGCTTCGACGAACTTGCCGACCACGCCGTGCCTACGCAGCAGTTCGGTGATGGTGAGGACAACGTCCGTGGCCGTTACCCCTTCGCGGGTGGCGTTGATGAGACGGAGTCCCACGACGGGCGGGATCAACATCGAGGTGGGCTGACCGAGCATGGCGGCCTCGGCCTCAATACCACCAACACCCCAACCAAGAACGCCGAGTCCGTTGATCATCGTTGTGTGTGAGTCGGTGCCGACCACGGTGTCGAGGTAGGCCACGCCGTCAGTGTTGAAGACCACGCGAGCGAGGTGCTCCAGGTTGACCTGGTGGCAGATACCCATGCCCGGGGGTACTACGCGGAAGTTGCGGAAGGAGCTCTGGGCCCACTTCAGGAATTCGTAACGCTCACGGTTGCGCTCGTACTCAATGGCGACGTTCTCTTCGTAGCTCTCGGACGTGCCGGTGCGCTCCAAGATGACGGAGTGGTCGATGACCAACTCGACGGGTACGAGGGGGTTGATCTTCTCGGCATCGCCACCGAGGGCGATGATGGCGTCGCGCATGGCGGCCAGGTCGACCACGGCGGGTACGCCGGTGAGGTCTTGCATCAAGACGCGCTCGGGGGTGAAGGCAATCTCGCGAGCGTCGTCGCCGGCTGCTTCACCGTGACGCGTCGGCGTCTTGGCCCACGAGGCGAGGGCCGCAATGTCTTCCTTCGTGACCTTCTTGCCGTCTTCGTGGCGCAGCAGGTTCTCGAGCAGCACTTTGATGGAGTAGGGGAGCTGGTCGACACCGAGTTCGCGCAGGGCGGGAGCTTGGAGTGAGTAGTAGGTCAGCGACTGGTCGCCGACTGAAAGGGTGCTCTTGGCGTCAAAGGAGTTCAGTTCATTGCTCATGGCTTCATACTATGCAAAAAGTATCTTGACGTCAAGGTATATTGAAGGAACGCCCAGGAGGAATATGCAGGACGAGGTCGAGCGAATAGTCGAAGGGTGGCAGCGGGCGCTGCCGACGGTCGACGTCTCGCCGCTGGAGGTCTGGTCCCGGGTGACCCGACTGGCCCAGCACCTGCACCGCCAGCGCACCACGATTTTCGCTCGGCACGAATTAGAGACGTGGTCCTTCGACGTCTTGTCCGCGCTCCGGCGCAGTGATCCGCCCCACGAGCTCTCACCGAGTCAACTGCTGGCCCAGACGCTGGTCACCTCGGGAACGATGACGAATCGACTGCGACACTTAGAAGATCGCGGTCTGATTCGCCGTCGCCCGGACCCCACTGACGCTCGCTCGGTTCGTATTCGCTTGACGGCGGCCGGGCAGCGCCGGGTCGACTCGGCCCTCACGGACTTGGTCGCACGAGAGGACGAATTGCTCGACGGTCTAGATGGTTCGATGCGCGAACAGCTGGCCGCGCTACTCAAGATTGTGGTCACCCCCTTTGATTCGGACCGTCATCGTGAAGACGGCAAGTGAGAGAATGAGTTGATGCCCTCTACGTACGAAGTCCTCGAAGCTCGCCTGCAGAGTGCCTTTGATGTCCTGAAGCTGGGTAGTGACCCCGTGCTGCGCCCCTCTGATCGATCTGACTATCAGGTCAATGGCGTGATGGGTCTGGCGAAGGCTCTCGGCCGACCACCCCGAGAGGTAGCCGACGAACTGGTGGCCGCACTCGACCTCACCGGTCTCGCCACCGTTGAAGTAGCCGGTCCCGGCTTTCTCAACCTCTCACTGACGCCAGCGTTTCTTGGTCAGCAACTCAACGAGTTGGTGACCCACGATCGCCTGAACGTACCCGTGTCGACTAAGCCCAAGACGATCGTCATTGACTACTCGGCCCCGAACGTCGCCAAAGAGATGCACGTCGGTCACTTGCGCTCCACGGTGATTGGCGACGCCCTCGCTCGGATCAATCGCTTCATGGGCCATACGGTCATTGCTCGCAACCACGTGGGGGACTGGGGTACGCCATTCGGCATGCTGATTGAGCACCTCATCGATCTCGGCGAAGATGCCGCCGTTCAGAGTCTCTCGATGGGTGACCTCGACACCTTCTATCGGGCCGCCCGGCAAAAGTTCGACAGTGACGACACCTTCAAGGAGCGCAGTCGGGCTCGCGTGGTACTGCTCCAGGGTGGTGACACCGAGACCAACCGTCTCTGGCGTCTGCTCGTGACCCAGTCGGTGGCCTACTTCCAAGAGGTCTACGACAAGCTCGACGTGCTACTGCAGCCCAGCGACGTGGTGGGCGAATCGTTCTACAACCCGATGCTCGATGACGTCGTCACCGATCTCAAGTCGGCCGGGCTACTCGTGGAGAGCGACGGCGCCCAAGTCGTCTTTCTCCCGGGCTTCACGAATCGTGAAAACGAGCCTCTGCCACTGATTGTCCAAAAGTCCGACGAGGGATTTGGCTACGCCGCCACTGACCTCGCGGCCGTTCGTGATCGCGTCGGTAATCTTCACGCCGACGAAATCCTCTACGTCGTGGGAGCGCCGCAGGCCCAACACTTCGACATGGTGTGGGCCGCGGCCCGCGCGGCCGGTTGGCTGCCCGAGAGTGTGCGAATTGAGCACGTCGCCTTCGGCAACGTGTTGGGATCAGATCGCAAGATGTTTAAGACCCGCAGTGGCGAGACGGTGAAACTCGTTGGACTCATTGATGAAGCGGCCGAGCGGGCACTGGCCCAACTCCAGGCACGCCAAAGCGACATGGCTGCCGACGAGCAGGCCGCCCTGGCCCTCACTTTGGCCCGCGCCGCGGTGAAGTACGCCGACCTGTCGACGGAGCGTCAAAAGGACTACGTCTTTGACCTCGATCGCATGCTCGCCTTCGAAGGGGACACGGGCCCCTACCTGGCCTACGCCCACGCTCGCATCCGTTCAATCTTCCGCCGCCTTAACGAGCCGTTCCTGGGTGACAACGTGGCGTGGACGTTGAGTGACCCTTCGGCCCGCCACCTCGCCCTCGGTTTGTTGGCACTTCCCGAAGCGCTCGACGCCACGTTGAACACTTTGCAGCCTCATCGCCTCTGCACCTATCTCTTTGATCTGGCACAGCGCTTCACCACTTTTTACGAAGCCTGCCCGGTCCTGAGCGCGGAAGGATCGCTCCGTGAAGAGCGCCTCGCGCTCTGTGACGTCTCGGCGCGCACCCTCTCACTCGGACTTTCACTACTCGGCATCGACGCCCCGGAGCGGATGTAGGTCGTTACGCCTTTAGTCTGCAGAGGTTCGAAAGGTCGTCATGCAGACGTTGCTCGCAGTCACTGTTTCTCCCCGTGGATCAAAGTCATGGTCCCGCCGCGCGCTCGACCTCTTTATTGAGCAGTATCGGGCCAAGTTCCCCGAGGCCCGCATCCTCTACCGCGATACCTACGAAATTCCCCACTTGAGCTTCGAGGGCGTGCGGGCCGGGCGCAAAGCACCCGACGTCCACTCGCTAGAGGAGCAAGAGGCCATGAAACTCCAAGACGAGCTCGTCGACGAGTTGGTCCACGCCACCCACGTGGTGATCGCCTCACCGATGTACAACTGGAGTGCCCCTTCGGCGTTGAAGGCCTGGGTCGACCAGATCGTTAATCTGCGGACCAACTTCACCACGCCCTCAGTTCTCGAGGCGACCGACGTCTCGATCATCATCTCCAGCGGCGGTATGTACGCCGAGGGGGACAACGCCCACCTCGACTCCTTCCGCCCCTGGATCAAGAACCTCTTTATGCGCTTTGGCCACACGGACGTCCATTTCATCAACGTGGAGCCCACCGGACCGATGGATCAGGGCGGCCTCGACGAGAACGACCCCGCCAGCGCGTGGACGAAGGCCCAGGCCCAGATTGCCGAGCGAATCGCGATTCTGCATCAGTAATTACCGGCCTTGAGAATCGGTAGAGTACAAAGTGCGGTCAGAGTCCTCTGGCCAACTCTCTGAGGGGGAAGTTATGCAGGTCAAGGCATCAGTTCTTTTGGGTCTTAATGAGCCCTGGACGACCGAGATCATCGAAATCGATGAGCCCAAGTCCAATGAAGTGAAGGTCAAGATGGCCTTTTCGGGTATGTGTCACTCCGATGAGCACCTGCGCACTGGTGACATTTCCCAGGACCCCCAAGTCCTCGAATTCCTCTCCGGTCGTAACACCATGTTCCCCATCATCGGTGGACACGAAGGTTCCGGCATCGTGGAGTCCGTCGGCCCGAATGTCACTGGCCTCAAGGCCGGCGACCACGTCGCGGTTTCCTTCGTCCCTTCGTGCGGTAAGTGTGAGTTCTGTGCCTCCGGTCGTCAGTACATCTGCGACCTTGGTGCCTCTACCTTGGCCGGTCCGATGATCTCCGACGGCACCTGGCGCCACACGCTCAATGGCGAGAACCTCAACCGCATGGCCCAGCTCGGAACCTTCTCCGAGTACATCGTCGTGCACGAGGCTTCGTTGGTTCGCATCGAGCCTTGGTACGACCTCCGCGCCGCCGCATTGATCTCTTGTGGTATCTCGACCGGCTTCGGCTCGGCCGTCAACCGCGGCAACGTCCGTCCCGGTGACGTGGTTGCCGTTATCGGTTGTGGTGGTGTCGGTTCCGGCGCCATCCAGGGTGCCGTGCACGCCGGTGCTCGCGCCGTTATCGCTATCGACCTCGAGCCCTCCAAGGTCGAGCGCGCCAAGCAGATCGGTGCCACCCACGGTGCCAGCTCGGCTCTCGAAGCGGCCTTCAGCTTCATGGGCGAGTTGACCTCCGGTAAGAACTGTGACGTCGTGATCTTGACCCCCGGCGTCTTGACCGGCGAGCTGATTGAAGAGGCCCGTTCTATTACGGCCAAGGGCGGCACCATCGTGGCCACCGCCATTGCTCCGTACCACCAGAACGACGTCAAGCTCAACCTGTTCGGCCTCTCGATGTTCAACCAGGAGCTCAAGGGCACCGTCTTTGGCTCCGAGAGCCCCCGCGTCCAGATCCCTCGCTTGCTCAAGCTTCACAGCGAAGGCAAGTTGATGATCGACGAGCTGGTTACCACTGAGTACTCGCTGGACGAAGTTCAGCAGGGCTACCAGGACATGTACTCCGGTAAGAACGTCCGAGGCGTAGTTCGCTTCGACTAGTTCGAATCTTCCGAGGCCCCCTCGATCTGGCTAGCGCTGGGTTGAGGGGGTTTCGTTTTTCTTGAGTAGTGCCTGGAGTCCACCGGTGGCAAAGGTGATGGTCGGCTTGACGGCACGCCACGAGCGAGCCTCCCAGGCGCCACGCCACACGCCGGTGGCGTAGGCGACGTCGTCTATCAGGGCCACGGGTGCGTCAATGAGGACATGACGCTTGGCGCTGCGCACCTTCCACACCGTGCCGGCCAGCAGAAGAACTCCCGAAACCGAACGGGTCCGCTTCGAGAGCAACCCCACAATCAGCAAGGGGGAGTAGGAGCGAACGATGGCTTGCGCCAATGGTCCGCCCGAGGTGGCGATGCCCTTGGTGACGACTCTTTGGGCCACTTCGTCACGGTCTTCCAGGGATTCGGGAAGTTTGTCTTTCAACCCCCGGGTGGCAATCGCCATCGTCGAGGCCGTCCACTTTGGTTGTCGGAGCAATAACGTCAACCAACTGGCCAGTGTCCACGCATCGACCCGGAGGGGCGAGAGTTCATTGGGGTGACGCTCGGCGAGGGTCGCCGCACTTCGACCGTACCCGTGGCGTTGACGCAGCCACTTGCGAGTATCAGGTCGGGAACGGTGGTGCTGCACCACGTCGGGCCGGTACTCGACGAGCCAGCCACGTTGGGTCAGCCGCCAAATGAAGTCAACGTCCTCACCGGTGCGGAGCGACTCGTCAAACCCCTCGCCAAAGGCCGAGCGGCGAACGACGAGTGATGCCGTGGGCACGTAGGAGACACGGGCGCGCGGAACCACGAGGCCACCGGACGGACCGAGGTCGAGCGGACCGTGTCGCGATTCATACTTGCCCAAGACGCCTTCGCCGTCGGATCCCATGATGCGTGGGGCCACGGCAGCCACCAAAGGATCGCGGAACGCGCCGCTGAGTCGGTCCCATTCACTGCGACAGTTGGAACTCTCGACATCGGAATCGAGAAACCAGGCGTAGGGGGTTGTTACGAGACTGGCTCCGTGATTACGAGCTGCAGCCGGTCCTTGATTAGAGGGGAGGCGCACGTAGGTGGCGCCGTTGGCCTCGACGAGTACGTGCAGCTCTTTACCCCGTGGAGAACAGTCGTCGGTAACGATGACGGCGACGCCTCGAAGACGGGGTAGGAGTGACTGCAGTCCCGACAGATCGTTAAAGACGGGAATGACGATGGTGACGTCAGTGAGAGGTAACGGTTCGGTATCGACCAGTCGAAGAATTCCCTGCTGGCGGAGCGACCGGGCCAATCGTTGATTTTCCGCCGTCACGGGCGCACCGTCTTGCCAGGACCGTAGTGCTCGGATGGCTCCGCTATTGAGGCGCAGGAGGCGCCAGGGGTGACCACCGGTAATGACCTGGTCGCCAATGAATTCCACAGAATCATCGACGCGAACGTGTTGGCCCACAGGAATTGGCGCCTCGGCGGGGCTTGAAGCGGCAGGAATCAGTGGGGCCACAGGGACAGTCTCTCATGATGAATCTGGCGAAAGGCGGCTAGAGGTGCAAGCAGTTCTCGATGGATGATTCCAGAGCCGATATGGCACACCGGCATCGTTCTGTCCGGACCCTCTTTCAGCAGGGGTGCAGCCAATTGCCATCAGCATCAATAATGTACGTAAGCGTTACATATCGATGGGATTCTTGATGCGAAAACAAGTATGCATAACGCTTCTTTGCCTCCTCACCATAGGAGGTTTTATTGCCGAAAGAGTTTACAAAACGTCGTGGGTGACGCGTGTCGAAAACGATGTATCAAAAAATTTCAATGTTGAAGTTACTGGAACGTCTCAGGTGGACGCAGGTGGTTCATCGGGGAACAAACTTCTTTACATCACAATCCGACCTAGACAGTCGAGTGGTGGGATCGCACTTATTGAAAAGTCTGTAATAACTTCATTGAGCCAGAATAAATGGAAAATGTCAGGCCCAAATGTATTAGTTAAAGACAGTATCGCTGTTGAAGTGTGGACCTGTGAGCATCTCGGCAATCTGGTCTCTAGCGATCGCACAATGAATTTATATGTTCCAAATTCAGTAAGACAATTCTGCCAGTCCACCAATGGCCTGGTCGTCAGAGCAGCACAGATCTAGGGCTTTCTACATTTAAACGTTGGGAGGGGTCCTGGCACCATCTATTCGGTCCAAGCTCTATGGCTAGAGAGGACCAGGTGTGACTGGGCATCGAGGTTGAAAAGGGATTCATGCCGAACTCTCGTCAACCACCCCCTATCCCTTAGTCCGCTCGGATTCTGCGTGTCGACCGGTCCGCGAGAGTTATCATTCATCTGTCAAGGAGTATCGATGAACCCCGAAGAGAACACCACCACTGAAGAAGAGACGACCTCCGAAGAGTTGCTCGTCGAGGAAGTCTCCATCGACGGACTCTGCGGGGTCTACTAAACAGTGTCCCTGACGGGCACTCTCACCTTTGATTCAACCGCACCGTGGCAGATGAGTCGCCACGTGTCACTGCGTGATGAGTCCTTTGGCGCACTGGCGTACCATCACGTCAATCGCCGCCTGGTCTTCCTAAAGAGCAAGCCCCTCGTGGCCATTGTTCGAGACCTCGGAAATTTCCCAACCGCTCGCGAAGCGATCGCCGCCCACGTGGATGAGGCTGAAGTAGCCCGCTACGAGAAGGCGCTTTCTTCGCTCGTACCATCGGACATCATTAATGGGCGCTAACAGTTCACTCCGCGATCGCTTCGAAAGCGGTCTGGCCGCACCAATCTGCCTGACGTGGGAATTGACCTACGCCTGCAACTTGGCCTGCACCCACTGCCTCTCCTCGTCGGGCCGCCGCGATCCCAACGAGCTCTCGACGACTGAGGCGATGGCCCTCATTGACGAGATCGCCGCCATGCAGATCTTCTACATCAACATCGGTGGTGGCGAACCGATGATTCGTGCCGACTTCTTCGACATCATCGAACACGCCATTAGTCGTCACGTCGGCGTGAAGTTCTCCACCAACGGCTCACGCATTACGCCCGAAGCGGCCCAACGTCTCGCCGCGATGGACTATCTCGATATTCAGATCTCGATCGACGGAGTGGATGCCGAGACTAACGACGCACTGCGTGGCGAAGGCTCCTACGAAGCGGCCCGTCGCGCCATGGACAATCTCCGTGACGCCAACTTCGGACCGTTCAAGATCTCCGTTGTTATGACCCGTCACAACATCTCCCAGCTCGACGCCTACGAAGCCCTGGCCAAGGAGTACGGCGCCGAGCTTCGTCTCACCCGACTCCGTCCATCGGGCCGTGGCGTGGACGTCTGGGACGACCTGCACCCCACGCGCGAACAGAACCGCGAGCTCTACCAGTGGCTGCTCGATCGCCCCAACGTCTTGACGGGTGACTCCTTCTTCCACCTCTCGGCCCTGGGTGAACCACTCGATGGACTGAATCTCTGTGGGGCCGGACGCGTGGTCTGTCTGATTGACCCCGTGGGCAACGTTTATGCCTGCCCCTTCGTGATACACGACCAGTTCCTGGCGGGCAACGTGAAGGAAAAGGGCTTTAACGAAGTGTGGACCAACAGCGATCTCTTCACGTCGCTCCGCGAACCCGGTAACCCCGGCGCCTGCACGGCCTGTGGTTCCTATGACGCCTGTCGTGGTGGTTGCATGGCCGCGAAGTTCTTCACCGGCTTAGAACTCACCGACCCCGACCCCGAGTGCGTCTTTGGTCATGGTGAAACGGCCCTCGAGGCCAAGCGTCTCGAGATTCGCCCCAAGCCCTCACCAGATCACTCGCGTCGCACGCCGGTGCGTATCGGCAGCAAATGACCCTGCCCCCACTGCCGTATCGGACGTGGGTGGAACAGGCCGAACGACCAGATCGAATTCTCGTCATCCCGCTGGGATCGTTCGAGCAGCACGGTCCCCATCTCCCGATGGCCACCGACACGATTATCGCCACCACGGTGGCGAACGACGCCGCACTGGAAGTCGAGTGTGACGTCGCCCCCGCCCTGCCCTTTGGGGCCAGTGGTGAACACCAGGGCTTCGCCGGATTGCTCTCAATCGGCACCTCGGTCACGCACGACGTCATTATTGAACTACTGCGCAGTGCGCGCTTCACCTGGAAGGGTGTCGTGCTGGTGAGTGGCCACGGGGGCAACGTGCACGCCCTGCAGGACGCCCTGGCTCTGGCCCGCTTCGAGGGATCGACGGTGCATCTCTGGCTGCCTCGTGACCCGAACGGTGACGCCCACGCCGGCAAGAGCGAGACCTCCTTCATGATGACGCTGCCGGACAACCACATCCGCCCGATTGAGGTGCCGGCCGTGGAGCTGGAAAGTACGGAATTGGCACAGGTCTGGCGAGAGGGAATAATGGGGGTGTCACCCAGTGGCGTCCTCGGAACTCCGGGAGCCGCCACTGCCGAATACGGGTGGGAGCTTCGACGTCGCTGGTGTAGCGAGATCGTTGAACTCATCCAGTCAATCCAGGGAGAGTCATGAACCGAGTTGCCATTGTTACCGGTGCCGCTCGCGGTATTGGTGCGGCCACCGTTGACGCTCTGGTAAACGAGGGCTTTCGCGTCGTGGCCGTTGATCGCTGTCGCGACATCGCCGACATTCCCTACGCTCTCGCCACGCCCGCTGACCTCGACGCCGTCGTCGCTCGCCACGGTGACGCAGTGCTGGGTCTCGTGGGTGATGCCCGCAGCGCGGCCGACATGGAACTGGCCGTCGACACCGCCGTTCGTCACTTTGGCCGCCTCGACGCCGTCGTGGCCGCTGCCGGTGTGGTCGGTGGGGGAGTCCCGCTCTGGGAGATGACCGACGCCGCCTTTGACGCTGTGATGAGTGTGAATCTCTTGGGTACTCGTCGACTGATCGACGCCGCGGTGCCCACGTTGCTCGCCAACGGTGGCTACGGCCGCATTGTGGCGGTTGCTTCATCCGCCGGCCAGCTGGGTCTTCGTCACCTCGCGGCCTACTCGGCCGCTAAGCACGCTGTCGTGGGACTGATCCGCGGCGTGGCCATGGACCTCGCCGAAACCAACGTCACCGCGAACGCCGTGAGTCCCGGATCGACGCGCACCGCCATGCTCGATGCCTCTGCCGTTCTCTACGGTCTGCCTTCCGCCGAATCATTCGGTGAGCAACAGCCCATGGGCCGACTCCTGGAACCCAGTGAGCAGGCGGCCATGATTGCCTGGCTCTGCTCGCCACACTCGTCAGCGATAACGGGTGCGAACCTTGCCGTCGACGGCGGAATGACCGTTAATTAGCCCCAGAAGCGAAGATTCGCCTGGGCGGCCTGTCTCCCGAATTGCCCGCCAACTAAGAAATTCCTGTTTTTACGATGGTTTCGGAGTTACGGAGGGACCTTTTCATGGGGTGGCTTAACGCCGAATCATATAATAAAACGGTGCCAAATCTGATAATGAAATGGTGCCAAATCTGATAATGAAGTCTTATGACCGACACATTGAATGTGAAGGGCGACTCAGACTTGGTAGCCCAATCAGGTGAATTTACTGATGAGAGGTATGAATGGCCGTAGCGGCACGCCAGAGTGCGGTGTAGTTCTTGAAGGTGATTTCCTCATTGACGTAGCCCGCGCTCATTAGTTCGGCGTGATACGCCGGCAGGTTATGCCAGGGCACACCCATGTCAACGTGGTGGGCCAGATGCCAGCCGGTATTGAACGGCACTAACCACATCCGGGCCAACAGTGACTGCTTCACGTTGTGGGTGGTCAGGCGACGATCATCACTCCGCGACA
>CANBVQ010000017.1 GCA_947372925.1 Acidimicrobiaceae bacterium | reverse complement strand
TGGCACTGGCGAAGCTTTTGGAACGAACGCGCTAGCGAACTGGGATCGAGCGACGCTTCCCATTCGTAACGTTGGCCAATTGGCCGCAGGCCGCGTCAATAGTGCGACCTCTCGTGCGGCGAACGGTCGCGTTCACACCGAGCTCTTCGAGTTCGTCACGGAAGTAGCGAACGCGAGAGGCCGGTGATCCAATCACGAGATAGCCCGGCGTGGGATTAAGTGGAATGAGATTTACGTGGGCCCCGAGTGGTCGGGCGTACTCAGCTAGTTCGTAGAGGGCCTGGTCGGTGTCGTTAACGCCCGAGATAAGCGCCCACTCAAAGGAGATGCGTCGGCCCGTTTCATTACGCCACACTTCGCAGGCCTGGTAGAGCCGTTCGAGGTTGTAACGCTTGTTGATGGGAATCAGTTCATCGCGCTCGGCGTCGTTAGCCACGTGCAAGCTGATCGCCAGCGTTAAGGGCAGTCCCTCGAGCGCGAGCCGTTCGATGGCGGGAGCAATGCCAACGGTGGAGACCGTCAAGTTGCGAGCGGAGAGGCCCCGCTCGTGGTGCAGGGCGCGAATCGTGCCGACGGTGACGTCGTAGTTGGCCAGTGGCTCACCCATGCCCATGAAAACAATGTTGGAGATTCGTCGGGGGGCCGCGGCCCGGCCGGCTCGGACCACCTGTTCAACCACTTCACCGAGGGTGAGTTGGCGTGAGAACCCGGCCTGGCCGGTGGCACAGAACGTGCAGCCCATGGCACACCCGGCCTGGGTCGAGATGCAGACCGTGACTCGATCCTCGTAGTTCATCAGGACGGTTTCGATGGTGTAGCCGTCGTGGAGTCGGTAGACCCACTTGCGAGTCGTGCCTTCGTCGGTCGAAACATCGTTGGCCACTTCGAGGGCCAGGGGCAGTTCGGCCGTCAGTTTTTCCCGCAGGGCCTTGGAGATTGTCGTGATTTCCTCGGGGAAGCGGTCCTGCTCCCAGATGCCCTGCCAGATCTGGTCCACCCGGTACTTGGGCTCACCGGCCAGCAGGCCAGTCAGCTCATCTCGGGTCAATTCGTACGCAGAAGCCACGTAGTCAACCTAGAGGTTTGGTGGGTCGAAATTTCGCCTATGTTTTAGAACGAACTAAACGGGTCAAACCGGCCCGGACTGAACCAAAGGAAACAGCATGGAACTGAAGAACACTTCAGCGCTCGTTACCGGTGGCGCGTCGGGCCTCGGTGAAGCTACCGCCCGTCTCCTCGCCGAGCGCGGCGTCAAGGTCGTAATCATGGACCTCAATGACGAAAAGGGCGAAGCCCTCGCCAAGGAACTCGGTGGCGCGTACGTCCACTGTGACGTCACCAACGTGGAGCAGGTCATCGCTTCAATCGACGCCGCCACGGCTATGGCTCCTCTCTGGAGCGTCGTGAACTGCGCCGGTATCGGCTGGGCCACCCGCACCCTCGGTAAGGACGGCGAATACAGCTCGGCCCACGACCTCGACCTGTACCGCAAGGTCATCGAGATCAACTTGGTCGGCACCTTCAACGTCTGCCGTCTCGCCGCTACCGCGATGAGCCGCAACACCCCCGACGTCGACGGCGCCCGTGGTGCCATCGTCAACACCGCTTCGGTCGCTGCCGAAGACGGTCAGATTGGTCAGGTCGCCTACTCGTCATCTAAGGGTGGCGTGGTTGGTTTGGGCTTGCCGCTCGCACGTGACCTCTCGGTCGTGGGCATCCGCGTCAACACCATCCTCCCTGGTCTTATCGACACCCCGATCTACGGTTCCGGCCCCGCCTCGGACGAATTCAAGGCCCGCCTGGGTTCAGGCGTCTTGTTCCCGAAGCGTCTGGGCTACCAGGCCGAGTTCGCTACGTTGGCCGCCGAATTGCTGGCCAACAGCTACATGAACGCTGAGTCGATTCGCCTCGACGCCGGCATTCGCATGCAGCCCAAGTGATCTAACTGAATACAGAAATACCGGGGCCGCAAGGCCCCGGTATTTTTTTGTTCGTACTCCGCCAGCGGAGCGACCGACTACTTCAGTAGGTCGGCGACGAGTCCTTGGACCCGCAGCAAAATGTCGTCGCGAATTTCACGGACGGTTTCGATGGGCTGACCGGCCGGATCTTGCAGCGCCCAGTCCATGTACTTCTTACCGGGGTAGACGGGGCAGACATCGCCACAGCCCATGGTGATAATGACCGAAGCGTCCTGCACCATCTCGTCGGTGAATTTCTGCGGACGATTGCCAGTGATGTCAATGTCCCACTCCAAGAGGGCGGCCACCACGGCGGGGTTCAGCGTTTCGCCCGGGGCCGAACCGGCCGAGTAGACCGCAATGCGATCACCGGCCTCGCGAGCCAGCAGGGCGGCGGCCATCTGAGAGCGACCGGCGTTGTGAACACAGAGAAAGAGGACGGCGGGCTTCATGCCACTTCCTTTCGAGGGGCGAGGCCCTTCACGATGAGTACACCAACAATGCCACCCACAACTTGCGCCACGGTGAAGAACAGTACCGAATTAGGTGAAATTCCGGCAAAGGAGTTTGAGAACATCCGGCCCACGGTGATGGCGGGGTTGGCGAAACTCGTCGACGAAGTAAAGAAGTAGGCCGCGGTGATGTAGGAGGCCACGGCGCCGGCGATCCACTGGCCCTTTTCGAGCGCGACCAACAAGAAGATGGTGATGACGAGACCGGCCGTGGCGATGACTTCCGAGAGGAAGTGGGGACCCGAAACCCTTTGGTGGGTCGAGAAAGTCACCACGGGCAGAGCAAACATGGCGTTCGCCAGAATCGCCCCACTGATGCAACCGGCCACTTGGAAGGGAATGTAGCGAAGAGCGTCAACCAGTGGCCGGCCAGTGAGAGCGACCTTGGCCAACGACACAATCGGGTTGAACTCGGCTCCACCAATCGGGCCGAGCACTTCGATCAAGAAGAAGAGGCCGACGCCGGTGACTAGCGCGTTCTCCAACAACTGGAGACCAATATCGGTTGGCGAGAGTTGCTGGGCCGCAATACCGGAGCCCACCACAATCATGGCCAACAGGGCACTGCCGAGGAATTCTGAACCGAGACGTCGAGAGAGCGTGATCACCGCCAAAAACTAGTTCTCGAAGACGGCGATGTTGTCGAACTTGGCGTAGTTCTTAATCCAGGCCAACTCGAGGTTGCCAGTCGGACCATTTCGGTGCTTAGCCACGATGACTTCGACCTTGCCGGCATCTTCGTAGCCCGACTCTTGCTCGGCACCGTCAACGGCACCGGCCCGGTGCAAGAACATGATGATGTCGGCGTCCTGCTCAATAGCTCCGGACTCACGAAGGTCCGACATCATGGGCTTGCGCTTCTTGTCCTGCTCGACGGAACGGGAAAGCTGGGACAGCGCTACCACGGGACAGGCCAACTCACGGGCCAAGAGCTTGAGTCCACGGCTCATCTCCGACACTTCGACCTGACGGTTCTCGGCGCGCGAGCGCGAACTCATCAGCTGGAGGTAGTCGACGATGACGATGCCTAGGTCGCCCTCGCGCTGCTTGACGCGGCGAGCGCGGGCCCGCACGTCCATCACCGTCAACATGGGGTTGTCGTCAACAAAGATTTTGGAGTCGTCCAACGCGGCGAGAGCCTTCGTGACGTTCTCCCAGTCGACGTTGCTCAGCTGGCCAGTCTTCAAACGACTGCCGTCGACGCGAGCTTGGGACGACAAGATACGTTCGGCCACTTCCAGGCGACTCATTTCCAAGGAGAAGAAGAGGGCCGGGCGTTGGAGCACGGCCCCGACGTGCGTTAAGACGCCGAGGGCGAAGGCCGTCTTACCCACCGATGGTCGAGCACCGATGATGCTGAGCGCCGTGGGCGAAATACCACGAAGCAGATCGTCCAGTTTGGTGAAGCCCGTGGTCACGCCGTTGTAACCAGAAGAGCCGTCGCGTTCTTCGAGGCGATCGAGCTCGAGTTGTAACAGTTCGGACAGGGGCTGCACCGTGTCTTCGTTGCCGCGGTCGGCCACGTTCATGATGCTCTGCTCGGCCCGGTCGAAGAGTCCTTCGACGTCGTCGGTCGTGCCGTAGGCATCGTCGACGATGCCACTCGCCAACTGAATCAAGGTCCGCTGCTTGGCCTTCTGACGAACAATGGAGGCGTAGTACTCGGCGTTACCAATGTTGACGGCGTTCGCGGCGAGGTCGGCCAACATCACGGCGTCCCCGGCGTTGCCACCCGAGACCCGTAGCTGTTCGAGCAATGTGATCGGGTCGACTGGCTCGCCGCGTTGGTCGAGTTCGATCATGGCGCGGAAGATCTGTCCGAAGACGGGGCGGTAGAAGTCTTCGGGTCCGACCTTGGTCTGCGCATTGACGATGGCGTCGTGCGACAGCATCATGGCGCCCAAGACGGCCTCTTCAGCCTCCGAGGAGTGGGGAGGGATGCGTGACGCAGCGCTTCGTTGCGACGATGGTTCGTTTGGGATCTGCGTCATATGTGTACCTAGCGTTCCCCATCAAGCCTGTGTAATGCAAGTGGGATTTCCTGTGGAAAACGAGTCTTCCTGGACCCTCTGACAGAAAAACGCCGGGGCGAGATCGCCCCGGCGTTTTCTGAGAACTTCGAACTACTTAGCAATTACCTCAAAGCGAACGGTGGCGACAACGCCATCGAACAGCTCGGCGGAAGCCGTGGCGGAACCGACTTCCTTCACGTGCTCGGCCATCTGAATCTGACCGCGCTCCAACGAGATGTTGGTGGCAGTGCGAATCGCGTTCACGAGGTCGGCTTCGTTCACCGAACCGAAGAGGCGACCGTTGGTACCAGCGCGAGCCGCGATGGTGAGCGAAGCGGCCTCGATGACACCCTTTTGGGTTTCAGCGGCGGCGCGGCTCTGCGCATCACGAAGGTCACGGCTACGACGCATCGAGGCGGCCTGGAGTTCCATGGTGTCCGTGGCAGCTAGACCCGAGCCCGAAGGCACCAGGTAGTTACGAGCGAAACCACTCTTAACTTCAACGACGTCACCTCGACGGCCAACGCCCTGTACATCTCTGCGAAGAAGAACCTTCATTATTCTGCTCCTACTTCCGTCAACTCCTCAGTCGCGTCTGACTCGACTTCGGTTGATTCGATTGATGTAGCGGTCTCATCCGACTCACCACGTGGGGTGCGTGGACCACGGTCGTCGCGGTCACGAGGACCACGCTCTCCACGGTCGTCACGGTCACGGCCACCACCGCGCGAGCGACGCTCGGTCACGGTGCGCTGGGTGTATGGCAACAAGGCCAACTCACGAGCGGTCTTAATCGCTTCGGTGATGTCACGCTGGTGCTGCTGGCAGTTACCCGAAACGCGACGGCCCCGGATCTTGCCGCGGTCCGACAGGTACTTGCCCAAGGACTTGATGTCCTTGTAGTCAATGAAGGTCGTGCCGTGAGCGCAGAAGGAGCAGGGCTTCTTCTTTTGATTGCGCCGGGGGTCGGGCTTCGGTTGACGTGACTTAGGGATTGGTGGTGTGTTCTTACGTGGCATTAGAAGGGCTCCTCATCAAAGCCGTAGGTACTTGGTTCATTGGTAGTGGTACGAGGGGCGCTGGAGGGACGGCTCGAAGCCGCTCCGCCTTCGCGCTGAGGGTTCTTCGTGACGGCCGCAGTGGCGTAACGAAGTGAGGCGGCGATTTCATCGGCGTTGATTTCAACGATGGATCGCTTGTCACCCTCTGGGGTCTCCCAGCTGCGCTGCTCGAGGCGACCGGTCACGAGGACGCGGGTTCCCTTCGGCAACGAGTTGGCGACGTTCTCGGCGAGTGAGCCGTAGGCGGTGACGTCAAAATACGACACGCGCTCTTCCCACTCTTGGGTCTGACGGTTCTGCCAGCGGCGGTTGACGGCGATTCCGAATCGGACGGTCGCCTGGCCACTGTTCAAGAACTTCAGCTCGGGGTCGCGGGTGATGTTCCCAACGACGGTGATCGAATTATCTGGCATCTCTACTCCTGTTCGCTCAACAGCAACTTACGAACGAGTCGCGGTCGTTGCTGGCGTGCGACGGGCGGGGAGACGAACAATCTTGAAACGAAGGACTTCGTCGCTCAGACCCAAAATACGGTCCAACTCGGTGACGGTCTCAGCGGCTCCGCTGAACTCGACCACGACGTAGTAGCCCTCTTTCTTCTTGTTGATCTCGTACGCAAGCGCACGCTTTCCCCAACGGTCGATAGCGCCGGGGGTTCCCCCATTGTTTCGGATGGTGTCAAGCGCTCGGTCGAGGCTGACTTGGATGTTCTGTGCGTCGACACTGGTGTCGAACACGATCATGGTTTCATAAGGCCGCATAGCCATTTCCTTTCCCTCTGGACCGGTTGCCCGGGCTCCGCGGATCGGAGCAGGGTTATTACTACTTTTGGTTCCACCGAAGTGGAGTGAGAAGTTTACTCCACTTGGGAGACCCGAGTTCCTAGCCCTCGTTAAAAGTGGCGGGGGTTGGGTACATTTCGTTCGCCGCGGGGAAGGTGCCCCCACGAACGTCAGACACGAATTGGCCCAAAGCACCGGTAATTACGGCATTGAGATCAACGTATTGGCGAACAAACTTGGCCGGAGTGCGGTTGCCCAGGCCCAACAGGTCGTGCCAGACGAGCACTTGGCCGTCAGTACCGGCACCGGCGCCGATCCCAATAGTGGGAATTTCAAGGGCCGCGGTGACCAGGGAGCCCACCTCTTCGGGCACCCCTTCTATAACGACGGCGAAGACGCCAGCCTCTTGGAGGGCGAGGGCATCTTCTAGGAGAACGTCGGCCGCCGACTTGGTCTTGCCCTGAACCTTGAAGCCGCCCATGGCCAAGACGCTCTGGGGGGTGAGGCCGATGTGGCCCATAACGGGAATTTCAGCGTTGATGATGGCCCGAACCGTGGCTTCACGGTTGCGGCCGCCTTCGAGCTTGACGCTGTGGGCACCGGCACGAATTAGGGCCCCGGCGTTGCGAACGGAGTCGGCCAACTCCACGTGGTAGCTGAGCCAGGGCATATCGCCCACGATGTGGGAGTTGGGCTGGGCGGTGGCCACGGCACGGATGTGGTGCACCATGTCGTCAATCGTGACCTGCAGGGTGTTTTCCTGGCCCATGACGGTGTTTCCCACGGAATCACCGACCAAAATAATGTCGACCCCGGCCGCGCTGGCCAAACGACCACCCGGTTCGTCGTAGGCGGTCACCATCACAATGGCGTCCTTACCGTTACGGCGTTTACGGGTGCGTAGCTGCGGGGCGGATATCACTTGGCAACTTTAGGTCGTTGCTCGACCTGACCGCCAGCGTGCCACTTTCGAAGGAGATGGTTGAACTTGCAGCCAATGCAGACTTCTACGGCGTAACACGTCACGGGAAGCTCCCGGCGCTCCAGCCGACGCAGATCGGCCTTCGAAATAGGGCAAACACCACTGGCCGAGAGTTTGTCCCCAAAGACGTAGACCACCTGGCGCAACTCTTCCTTGGAACACACGGGACAGAGTTCGCCCATTAACCGGCCCACACCCTTGGCCGCTCGAATGAGATTGAAGTGGGCGTCGCAGAGGTCTTCCACCATCTTTTGGCCCTCGCGGACTTGGCGCACCAGGGCGTTGCGTTGCACGCGGTACTCAATAATGGCCCCGTGGGCGAGATCGACAATCGGGCGGCGTGCCATTGAGAGCGACACTACCGTTTTTTCGGCATTTCTGACTACCGTCGTAAAGACACATTTCGATATATCGAACTGATATAGTGACGAACGTGTTAGAGCTCGCCATCCTCGGACTCCTTATGGACCGTGAACACCACGGTTATGAGATCCGTACCCATCTCAAAGATCGCTTGGGTATTGGTGGCAACGCCTCCTTCGGCTCTATTTATCCCGCCATTGGCCGCCTCGAGCGGGAGGGCCTCATTGAAGAGGTCATCACGTCCGAGCCCCGCCTCGGTTCATTTTCCACCGGTTCGCTCTCCGGTGAGCGGGCCGCCCTCCGGGGCACCCGGTCGGCCACCGGCCTTGGTCGCCGGGGTCGCAAGTCCTACCGGATGACCGAAATCGGTCGCCAGCAGTTCGCCGAGCGGTTGAGTGATCCCGCCACCCTCGATGACGCCCGGAGCTTTTCACTCCGCATGGCCCTCTTTCGTTTCCTCACCCCCAACGCCCGCGTGATGCTGCTGGAGCATCGTCGCGCCAACCTCGTTGCCCGTCTGCGCGAAATTCGTGCCAACGCGGCTAACGCCGAACTCGATAGCTACGCCCGTTCCGTAATGGAACACGCGGCGAAGGCTGTTGAGCTCGACCTCGCGTGGATAGACGACTGTCTAACCACCGAGCGCAGCACTGCAGTACCCCAAAACAACCAAACCATCGCTCAAGAAGCGAAGTAGGAAAGGAGCGCCATGGGAAACATTCGTGTCGCAATCGCCGGCGTAGGAAACTGCGCTAGTTCTTTAGTTCAAGGTGTTACGTACTACCGCGACGCCAAGGTCGGGGACCACGTGCCCGGACTGATGCACGTCGAGCTCGGTGGCTACCACGTCAGCGATCTCGAATTCGTTGCCGCCTTTGACGTTGACGCCACCAAGGTTGGCAGCGACCTCACCAAGGCCATCGAGGGTGGACAGAACAACACCATCAAGTTCGCCGAAGTACCGAACCTCGGTGTCACCGTGCACCGCGGACCGACCATGGACGGTTTGAACAAGTACTACCGCGCCTCCATCGACGAGTCACCGGCCGAGCCATGTGACGTGGTGCAGGTGCTGCGTGACAGCAAGGCCGACGTTCTCGTCTCCTACCTCCCCGTAGGTTCCGAAGAGGCCCAGCGCTTCTACGCCCAGGCCGCCATCGACGCCGGTGTCGCCTTCGTTAACGCCATCCCCGTCTTCATCGCCTCGGACCCCGAGTGGGCCGAGAAGTTCCGCGCCGCTGGTGTACCCATCATTGGTGACGACATCAAGAGCCAGGTCGGTGCGACCATCGTCCACCGCGTGCTCAGCCGTCTCTTCGAAGACCGCGGTCTCGCCATTGACCACACCTACCAGCTCAACGTTGGTGGAAACATGGACTTCAAGAACATGTTGGACCGCGACCGTCTCGAGAGCAAGAAGATCTCCAAGACGCAGGCCGTTACCAGTCAGCTCGAGATAAGCCACATGAGCGCTGACGACATCCACATCGGCCCGAGTGACCACGTGCCGTGGTTGAAGGACCGCAAGTGGTGCTACATCCGCATGGAGGGTCGTAACTTTGGTGACGTTCCCTTGAACCTCGAGCTCAAGCTCGAAGTGTGGGACTCCCCCAACTCGGCCGGTGTCATCATCGACGCCGTTCGTTGCGCCAAGGTCGCTCTCGACCGTGGCATCGGTGGTCCGATCCTCGGACCTTCGGCCTACTTCATGAAGAGCCCACCCGTGCAGTACCACGACGACGTGGCGCACAACATGGTGGAGGCCTTCGCCGACGCTGGTGCCGACAACCCCATCTGGCCCTAAGTCCGATCTCGGCAGCAGGCTGCCGAAGTTGTAGAACGTACGTGTGAACGTCCCGGTCGCCTCAGGCGGCCGGGACGTTTGCTGTTACGAGCGCTCTTGCCACCAGGCCAACAGGCGAGTGGTGGCCTCTTCTTCACTGATCTCACCCTCTTCGTGACGGATGGCCAGGAGAAAGTTCAGGGCTTCACCGACGGCCCGTGACGGCGTGATATTCAAAATCCCCATCACCTGGTCACCGGTGAGGGCTGGGCGCTGTGAGTCCAAGTCCTCTTGCTCGCGCAGTTCCGCGATGCGCACTTCGAGTTCGTTCATTCGGCGATCGAGCTCTTGGGCCTTGCGGCGATTGCGGGTGGTGCAGTCACATCGCGTCAGTTCGTTGAGCTCTTCGAGCAGATGGCCGGCGTCACGCACGTAGCGGCGAACGGCGGCGTCGCTCCATCCCATGGCGTAGGTGTGAAAGCGCAGGTGTAGTTCAACGAGCAGAGCCACGTCGTCAATCATCTGCTGGCTGTACTTCAGCGCGGCCATGCGCTTCTTCGTCATCCGGGCCCCGACGTGGTCGTGGCCGTGAAAGCTCACGCCGTTTTCCGTGAAGGCGCGCGTCTTCGGTTTGCCGACGTCGTGAAAGAGAGCGGCGAGTCGGGTAACGAGATTGGAGGGGCCCTCGGGAAACTCTTCCGTGGGGGCCTTGAAGGTGCGGACTTTCTCCACCACGGCGTAGGTGTGGGTCAACACGTCCTTGTGCTGGTGAATGGGATCTTGCTCGAGTGCCAGTCCGGGTAGCTCGGGGAGAAAGTGGGCGGCTAGTCCGGTGCGGACAATGAAGTCCAGACCGATCGAGGGACGCTTGGTCATCATCAACAGGTCCAACTCGACGCGAATGCGCTCGGGCGAGACAATGGTGATCCGATCGGCCATCGACGCCGCGGCCGCTTCGATCTCCTGGTCGATCTCGAACTCGAATCGCGAAGCGAAACGCGCCGCGCGCAACATGCGCAAGGGGTCGTCATTAAACAAGATGGCCGCATCAATGGGCGTCCGCAGCCGCTGCGCATTGAGGTCGCTCAAGCCGTCGGCCGGCTGAATGAGCTCGGGCTTCAATAGATCAAAGGCCATGGCATTAATAGTGAAGTCACGCCGGGAGAGATCGACTTCGAGCGAGTCACCAAAGACAACCTCGGGCTTGCGGCTGTGGTCGACGTACTCCTCGGAGCGAAAGGTGGTGACCTCAATCTTCTTGCGGTTGCTCTTCAGTTGGCCCCCAATGGTCCCAAAGGCCCGACCCATCTCCCACGTGGTGGTGCAGAACGGGGTAATTAGGCGCAAAATATCGTCCGGGCGTGCGTTCGTTGCGAAATCGACGTCGTCAGAATCGTGGTTTCCCGTGAGAATGGCGTCACGCACACAGCCACCGACGGCGTAGAGGGAGAAGCCTTCGTCCGAAAACGCCTGGGCCAGGGGGCCGTATTCGACCATTAACTGGTTTAGCCCAGCAAGCGCACTCACGGGTATTGAGGGTAGTAGGACTCGGCGACGGCGGCGTGCGCTACTAAATTCATTCTGCATGCAGTTGCGCTTCCCTCGCGTTTGGCGAGTCTCGAGTGCCTTGCTTCTTGGAGTGGCGTCCTGGGGTGGGCTTACATCACCGGCGCAAGCCGAGACCCTTCACCCTCGTCTGGCCCACCAAGACGCCACCGTGGTGGTGGGAACCAACGGCAACGGTCACATGGGCGTCACGCTGCAAACCGGCGGATCGAACGCCACGGCCACGGCCCGCATCACCCTCTACCCCGCACTGCGGACTCGCAGCGCCGTCGAGGCCGTGATTTCTGGTCAGGGTCCCGGGACGACGCCACTCGACTCCACCGGCACGTTCGTACTGAACTGCATCAAGGGGCGGTCGGCCACGTTCGATGTCGCCCTCGGTGTCTGGCGCGACGCCTACACCTCGTGTGGCTCAGTGCGGCCGGTGTTGCATAGCAAGTGTGGGGCTCGGTGCAACGGCGTATTTCCTCTGCAGTACTCGGTGACGGCGCGGGGCAGCCAGGTGTCGATGTGGTCACTCGTCACCATCAGCAATGGCGTCATCCCCCACCCCTTGCGCGTCGCATGGACGCTTAAGAGTCAGGCCGTCTCGGTGAACTCGTGGAGTGCCACCGGTGCAACGTTGTCGGCCCTCGCGCTGAACCCCGAACCAATCACGCTCGCCCTGTCGGCCGACGAGCTCCACCGTACGCTCACGAGTGATAACCCCATCGCGACCCAGTACCTCGATGCACTTCGGAATTTTCTCGCTTCACCCCAACACCGCGTGATGGCCATGGGCGCCAAATCCATGGACTACGGATCGCTCCGCACACACGGCCTCGGCGTCGATGTCCCTCAACACTTCATCGTCGTCGAACAACTCCTGAGTGCCGTGACCTCAGAAAGTCGGATGACCAACGCCGTCTTCCTCCCCGGCCTTATCGGCTCGACGTCGGCCACCGCCGTCAACCACCAGGGCCGCCACGTCATCGTCATCGGAGAAGAAGCCCTTCGTTCGGCGCCGTCTCGCACGCTGGGCTGGGGCGCACCGTTTCGTATGGTCGGCGTACCGGCGAGCGCCCGCGCCCTCGCCGTCGACTCCCCACTCTCGGCCCTCGCGAATCGCAACGACATTGAACCGAGTCGGTTAGCGGCCCTGACTATGGGCACGCTCTCGATGCTCTACTACCAGGCACCAAACGCTCGGAGTCCCCGCACCGAAGTCATCACGACCAACCTCGATCAGGCCGCGCCGACCTTCACCAAGGAGCTAGCTTCGGCGATGCGGGCATCGCCCTTATTGACCCAACGCTCCATCGACGCGTCGGCCAGTAGCAGTCTGGTCGGCGCCAACCGATCACCGGCGGTGCGGAGTTTGGCCAACGCCCCGGTCGCGCCATGGCGGGCCGGCGAGATCACGACGCTCGCCAATCTCAAGCGCGACGCCGCGAGTTTGATCTCCACCTTCAGTACCCCGGCGCCGTTTCTTCGTATTCAAATGGCCCGTCTCCAAGCCGAAGTCGGAGTGCGTTCGCACGCCAGCGGTGTCGCTACGGCCCAGCGGGTACTCAAGGACGAGCTGTCGAAATTCCGCATCGATCAGAGCACGGTCATCTTGGCTTCGGCCTCGGGCACCATTCCCGTCACGCTCTACAGTTCGGCCGACTACGGCATCACCGGTCTGTTGCGGGTCAGCGCCGATCGGATTGAGTTCCCCGGAGGGCGCGTCATTCCAGTCGGCATCTTGACCCAGACATCATCGACACCGATCAGCGCCACGATGACGCGTGGAACTTCTTCGCTGATGACCATCAAGCTCACCACGACGGACGGCCAGGTGGTAATCGCCACTGGCACGATTCAAGTTCGCTACACCTCGGCATCCGTGGTGGGTTACGCCCTGTCGGCCGGATCACTCCTCGTCATCGCCTGGTGGTGGTGGCGAACCACCCGCCGCAAGAGTCCCGGCCGGCACGCCCGATGAGCACCTTGCAGCGGCGCGTCGTCACCCTGGCATCGGGCACGATGATCTCGCGAGTGAGCGGTCTGTTGCGGACACTGGTGCTCGCCTACGTCTTGGGCTTCACTCCCCTGGCTGACGGATTCAACCTCGCCAACACCATTCCCAATTCGCTCTACGACCTCGTTATTGGTGGGGTCATCGGCGCCACGTTTCTTTCGGTCTTCGTGCAGCGCATCACCCTGGACGGCGAGCGCAAAGCGTGGCGATCAATCTCCAGTGTCGTCACGTTGGCGTTGCTTGTTCTCGCGGTCGCCACCCTGCTGACGTGGATCTTCGCGCCCTACATCGTTGACGCCATGACGGCCTTTAATCACTTGGATCCCCACCGTGACGTCGTGGTGTTACAGAATCAACGCGAAGTGGCCACCACATTCCTTCGATGGTTCGCACCCCAGGTCTTTCTCTACGGCATCTTGTCCCTCAGTGGCGTCCTCTTGCAGATTCGCAACAAGTTTGGTGCCGTAAGCTACGCCCCGATCGTTAACAACGTCGTCGCGATTGCCGTTCTCATTTGGTTCCACATTGCGGTGCCGTCTCCCACCGTCACCTCGGTGCTCGGCACGCGAGAACTCACCCTGCTCGCACTCGGTACGACGGTGGGGATCCTCGCGCAATTCTTCGTCCTCGTTCCCTCACTGACGACGAGTCGTCTCGGCCGCGTTCGGTTCCGACTCGATATGCGTGACGAAGCCGTGCGGGCTGTGCTGCGTCTCGGGGGCTGGACGATCCTCGTCGTCATCGTTAATCAGGTGGCCCTCTACTTCGTGTTGGCCCTGGCGTTCGGGGTTGGGGGAAGTGGCCCCGTGTCGGCCTACACCTACGGCTGGGCCTTCATGCAGATGCCTTTCGCCGTGGTGGTGGCTAGCGTTCTGCAGGCCGTCAACACCGATCTCATTGCGCTCTTTACTTCAGATGACCGTCACGGCTACCGCGAACGGCTCATGGACGCGCTGCGGACTTCGCTCACGATCGTGATGCCGATAGCCGCGCTCATGGTCATTCTGGCCCAGCCCACCGTGGCCCTTCTCCTGAACCACGGTGACGGTTCCGTCAAGCTTGAAGCCGGCGTGGTCCTCGCCGTCTTGGCCACCGGCCTACCGGGCTACACGGTCTTCCAGGTGATTATCCGTGGTCTGCAGGCCCAACAACGTGGACTCGACATCTTTGGCCTCTACGCCTTTCAAAATCTCGGCACGGTTATTCTCGCGGCCACCATGGGCCGTCATTCGCTTGGCGCCCTCATTAGTGCGATCTCAATTTCTTACACGCTCGCGGCCGTTGCCGGTCTGGGTGTCATGCACTCGCGCCAGACCAGCGTGGGAGCCGTGTTCCTCGAGCCCCACTTCCGTCGGCTCCTGCTGGCCTCGGTGGCCTCAGCGCTCACCGCGGCCGTGGCCCACAGCTTCATGGGTTCGACCAACGGTCTGGGCCTCGCCGTGCGAACAGGAATCGCCACCGCTACTGGCCTGGTCACCTTTCTCTTCTTTTTCCGCCACGCTCTGCGAAAGTCCGACTTTCGCGCCCTGGTTCGTGGGAAGGTGTAGTCAACCAATTTTGGGGAGGGCTTTATGGCCACTATTCGTGTAATTACCGACAGCGCCGCGGACCTACCGCTGGACATCGCCACCCGGCTGAATATCGCCATCGTGCCCCTCACCGTTCGCTTCGGTGACGAGGAGTTCGTCGACGGCCGCGACCTCACCCCCCACGAGTTCTGGGCCAAGTGCAAAGCCTCTTCCGAGTTGCCCGAAACGGCCGCCCCCTCACCCGGCGCCTTTCAGGAGGCCTACCTCAAGGCCAAGGCCGAAGGTGCCGACGGCGTTGTAGTCGTGTCCCTCTCCGCCGAGCTCTCAGCCACCCACCAGTCCGCCACACTCGCAGCCCAGGCCGTAGCCGACCAGATTCCCGTTCAGGTCGTTGACTCGCGCGCCGTCACGATGGCCGAAGGCATGATCGCCATCGACCTCGCTGAACGTGCGGCCGCCGGAGCCAGCATGGACGAGCTCGTCGCCCGAGGCGCAGAGCTCGCCGGCAAAGTTGGCGTCTGCGGCACAATCGACACACTCGAGCACCTAATTAAGGGTGGTCGGCTCAAGGGGGCCAAGGCCATATTCGGATCCATGCTCTCCATTAAGCCCCTGCTGGAACTCAAGGATGGACTCGTCGCCGAAGCGGGACGGGCCCGGACTCGGACCAAGGCCTTCGCCTCTCTCGTCGCGGCGGCCAAGGCGGCCGGACCGATTGAACGTATTGCAGTCACTCACGGTGAGGCACCTGATGTCGACGTCATCGTCGCCATGCTGAAGGAGATTCCGACCGTTCACGAGCTCATCGTCGGTGACATGGGCTCCACCGTTGGGACCCACGGCGGACCGGGCATCGTCGGCCTTGCTTGGATTCGCAGTTAGGCCAACTCGCCGACAGGTAAGTTTTCTCTATGGAGAACAAGCCGGACCGAGTTCCCGATTCAATCGACAAAGCCTTCGGTCTGCTCGACCACGCGCTGGACGTCTTGCACGACAAGGTCCTGCGTCCGATTTTCCTGACCGCTCGGACTCTTGCCTTTGGCTTTGTGCTCTTCAGTTTCGGCATCGCCGTCTTAATGGCCCTGCTCATCGGGCTCGTTCGTTTTCTCAACATCTACTGCTTCGCCGGACGGGAGTGGTTGAGCTACCTCTCCCTCGGAACGCTCCTGATCGTTAGCGGTCTCATCGTTTGGCGTTCGCGCAAACCACTACCCCAAAGGAAGTCATCGTGACGCACACCCAAGTTCTCATCATCGGTTCCGGCCCGGCCGGACTCACGGCCGCTATCTACGCCGCACGGGCTCAGCTCAGTCCCATCGTGATTGAGGGTGAGCCCTCCTCCACTACCGATCAGCCCGGTGGTCAACTCATGTTGACGACCGATATCGAAAACTTCCCGGGCTTCCCCGAGGGCATCACCGGTCCCGAACTCATGGGGAATATGCGGGCACAGGCCGAACGTTTCGGAGCCGACCTGCGGGTCACCAAAGTGCAGAAGCTCGACCTCTCGAAGCGTCCCTTCACCGCTTGGTTGACCGACGATGTCGAACCCAGCATCACGGCCGACTCCGTGATTGTCGCCACGGGTGCTCGCTCGTTGATGTTGGACGTACCCGGCGAAGAACGCCTATTTTCCAAGGGAATCTCGGTCTGCGCCACCTGCGACGGATTCTTTTTCCGGGGTCAAGACATCGCGGTCGTTGGTGGTGGTGACTCGGCTCTCGAAGAGGCCACCTTCCTCACGCGCTTTGCCAATTCGGTCACCTTGATTCACCGCCGTGACTCGCTACGCGCCAGCAAGATCATGCAGGAGCGGGCGCTGGCTAACCCCAAGATTCAGTTTGCGTGGAACTCACAGGTCAAAGAGATTCACGGCGAAGACAAGGTCTCCGGCGTGGAAGTGATTGACACCGTGACGGGCGAGACCCGCATGATTGATGTAACGGGCGTCTTCATCGCTATTGGCCACGTACCGAACACCACGGTGGTCGACGGCCAGGTCGATCTCCACGAGAACAACTACGTGGCTACCGGTCCCGGTACGTACACCAGCATCGAGGGAGTCTTCGCCGCCGGTGACATCCAAGACCATCACTACCGTCAGGCCATTACTTCGGCCGGCTCGGGTTGCATGGCCGCAATTGATGCCGAGCGTTGGCTCGAGTCGCAGAGTTAAGCGCACACGGAGTCATCGTCAGTTGGTAGCGTGAGACCAACGGAGGTGCACTATGAGTGACCAGATTCAGAACCTAACCGATGCAACATTTGACGAGGTAATCGGCTCGGCCGACAAGCCCGTCGTGGTCGACTTTTGGGCCGACTGGTGTGGTCCCTGCAAGCAGATCGCCCCAATTCTCGAAGAGTTCGCTACCGAGCAGAGTGACCGGTTCACCATCGCCAAACTCGACGTAGACGCCAACGTCGCCATTGCGACGAAGTATGCCGTTATGAGCATCCCCACCCTCTTGATTTTCAAGGATGGCCAAGTAGTTGGTCGCCTGGTCGGCGCCAAGCCCAAGGGTGCCATGCTCTCTGAGATCACGGCAGTTCTCTAACAATTACCACGCCCGGTTCTTTTTCCATTGGTGATCGTTCACCGGAAATCGCGGTAATTCGCGACCGTTTGGCGGCTCTCGGCTACGAAGTCGTGCCCGGCGACAGCTATGACGCCGACGTGGTGCGTGCCGTACAGGCCTTCCAGGTCGAACGCGGCCTCGCCCTTCGTGACGGAATCGACAACGCCACGTGGCTCGTACTCGAGGAGACCTCGTGGCAGCTCGGTGACCGACTCCTCTTTGTTAGTCGCCCCTACCTGCGCGGTGATGACGTCGTCACGCTCCAGCAATCGCTCTCCCTTTTGGGATTTGACCCGGGTCGGGTTGACGGAATTTTTGGACCGCTCACCGAAACGGCTCTGGCTGATTTTCAAGCCAATATCGCCCTCACTCCCGATGGCACGCTCACCATGGCCACGCTTCGAGAGCTCGAACGACTGGTCCCTCGTGACACCAACCGCCGCATGGTCTCAGAAGTTCGCCAACGGGTCGACCTGATTCGTGAGGCCACTACCCGGCGGGTAGGGCTCGGTGGCCACTCCCCCTTGCTGGCTCACGTTGGCGCCGCTATCGGTGAGGCTGGCCTCGAGGTCGTCATGCTGTTGGGTAGCGACGAGCAGCAGGCCGAAATGGCGAATGATGCTGGGATCGGAGCGGCACTCTTTCTTTCGGAGCGGGTCGAGTTTCCCGTCGCCCGGGTGCACTTCTACGAGTCCTACCGTTTCCGTTCGCTCCACGGAGCCGAGATGGGCGAGATCATTGCTCGGACGCTGGGCGTTGAGGCGTCCGGAATGGGATTACCCGTTTTGCGCCAGACGACAATGACGGCATTGGCTATTACGCACCCGCAACTCTCTGAATCGCAGCAAACTACGCTAATTCGAGGCATTGCGGACTCTCTGGCCGTACTTTTCAACAAGTAATTAATTTAATCAGCAGACACTCAAGTTGGAATCTGCAGTAATTTAAGGCTTTCTGACCATCAAGCAACCTTAACCCACAAGTTCATGCACAGCCTGTGTGAAACTTTAGGTTTATGGTGAGGTTTAGAGTTGAGACTACTTACTCTTCACCATGGCGAGGTAGATTCGCTCAAGATCGCCCAGGTCTGCGAAGTCAATGACCATCCGACCCGTCTTACCCTTGAGATCGATGTGGACTCGCGTTTCGAGTAGCTCTTCAAGGAGGTGCTCAAGCTCAACGATGGCAGCGTCGGGCACGGGACGAAGAATCGGCTTAGTTCCGGTTGCTCCCCCAGCGTTGGCGCCCGTTCCGGGAGCGGTGGTGGCTGACTTAACGACCAGGGTCTCCTTAACCAACTCCTCGGTCGCCCGGACAGAGAGTTCGCCCGCCGTGATCTTCTTAACGAGGTCGTCCTGCTTCTGGACGTCCGCGATACCCAGAAGGGCTCGCGCGTGACCGGCGGAGATGGCGCCAGTCATAACGGCCTTTTGGGCCGCACTACCAAGATTCAAGAGGCGCAGGGTGTTTGAAATCGTGGCGCGGTTCTTGCCGACGCGGGTCGCGATCTGCTCGTGGGTAAAGCTGAAGTCATCAATCAGCTGCTGGTAGGCCGCCGCTTCTTCGAGGGCGTTCAGATCGACGCGGTGGAGGTTCTCAACAATTGCCCGCTCCAGGCTCAGGGTGTCGTTAACGTCCGTCTGGACGAATGCTGGAATCGTGGCGAGGCCCGCGAGGCGCGAGGCGCGCCAGCGGCGCTCACCGGCGACGATTTCAAAGACGTCCGACTCCCCCTCGACGGGACGAACCAGGATGGGTTGGATCACACCAACACCCTTGATGGATTCGGCCAACGCCTTCAGGGGTTCATCTTCGAAACTCTGGCGAGGCTGGAACTGATTAGGGCGAATCGAGGCCAGGGCGATTTCCTGCAATGGGCCCACGACGGTCGTTGGTGATTCGGTGACCTCTACGGGTTCACCTTCGGGAATAAGGGCACCGAGGCCCCGGCCGAGTCCTGTCTTTCTAGCCATTGAGGATCTCCTTTGCTAGCTCCACGTAGGCAGTAGCGCCCTTGGAGGATGGGTCAAATACGGTAATGGGCTGACCGAATGAAGGGGCTTCAGCCAATCGAACGGTGCGGGGAATACGGGTCTTGCAGATCTCATTGGGAAATACTCGCTCCACTTCCTTGGCCACTTCCACGGTCAAGGTGGTGCGGGGGTCGTACATCGTGAGGACGACCTTGGAGATCTTCAGACTGGGGTTCAGGTTCTTTTGCACCAGCGTCACAATCTTCTGGAGCTGGGTCAGACCCTCGAGGGCGTAGAACTCACACTGCATTGGTACCAGAATGTCGGTAGCTGCGGCAAAGGCGTTGATTGTGATAAGGCCCAGGGATGGGGGGCAGTCAATGAAGACATAGTCAAAGTCACCACCGAGCGAACCGATGGCCTTCTTGAGGCGGAGTTCGCGAGAAATCACCGCGGTTAACTCCTGCTCCACGGCAGCCAGGTTCAGATCAGCGGGAGCCACGAACAGATTCGGATATCCCGTAGGTTCAACGACGTCCATCAGCGATACTTCATCGTTGAGGAGAACGTCGTACATCGAGTGTTCGAATCGGTGGGGATCCACGCCCACACCCGTAGTGGCATTGCCCTGGGGGTCCAGGTCAATCAGCAGAACACGCTGACCCATGGCAGCAAGGGCTGCACCGAGCGAGATTGTCGTAGTGGTCTTACCAACCCCACCTTTTTGATTCGCTACGGCAAAGACCTTCGTGGTCGAAACCTCTGACATGATCCTCATTCCTCGTTGCCTACGCAACCCGAGCCGACACTTCGCGGTACTTATTCTGCCCGCGAAAAGCCCTTCCGTCAAGTCTTTCCTTAGATTTCCTCTCGCACCACTGTTTCACGTGGAACACAGGCC
>CANBVQ010000016.1 GCA_947372925.1 Acidimicrobiaceae bacterium | reverse complement strand
CCACTTACCGAGCAAGTCAGCGCTGCGTTGGGATTAGCCACCATGTTCACGGTGCAGGACTTGGCGTAACGGGTACCCGTTACGTAGACCACGTACTTCGTGATCGGTGATCCACCGTTCGAACCCGAGACCTTCCAGGTCACAGTGCCGACGCCAGTGACCGATCCGCGGAACTTCACGCCTCGAGGCGCACTGGGCTTCGTCGGTGCAGCGGCTGGTTTCGCGTAGACCGTGTCACTAGCACTCATGCCGTTGGCGGTGAAGGCCGCAATGGTGAAGGAGTAGTTGACGCCGTTAGTAAGACCCGTAAAGGTGCAGGCCAGCGCTGCGCTGGGGTGAATCGTGAGATCCACGGTGCAGGTACGGCCACCGGGGTTCATTGTCACCACGTAACGGATTGGCGTGGCGCCATCCGCAGGAGCCTTCCAGTTGATGGTGGCACTGTGGTTACCAGGGGTCACCTGAGCACGATCCGGTGCCGACGGGCCAGCCGCCGGGGTCACCGAGTTACTGGTGCTCGATGGATCCGAGGTGCCGATGTTATTGCTCGCCACCACCGTGAAGGTGTAGGCCGTGCCATTCGTGAGTCCCGTAATGGTGCACGTCGTGTCGGGCGCTACGGCAGTACAGGTGAGTCCGTCAGGTGACGAAGTCACGATGTAACCGTCGATGGATTCGCCGCCGTCACTGACCGGAGTCGTCCAGGAGACGGTGGCCTCTCCGTTTCCGGAGGCCGCCGTCACGTTGGTAGGTGCGCTCGGCACAGTCGCCTGTGGTGAGACCGAGGTGGAAGCCGACGAAGGCGAGGAGTTACCGGCCGTCGAAGTGGCGACCACGCTGAAGGTGTACGCCGTTCCGTTAGTCAGGCCACTGATAGTGCAAGTTGTCGCCGGAGCGTTCACGGTGCAGGTACGGCCACCAGGTGAAGCAGTCACGGTGTAGCTGGTGATTACTGATGATCCGGCGCTTGAGGGCGCATTCCATGAAATTGTTGCTTGACCATTTCCGGCGGTAGCAGTCACGCCAGTGGGCGCACCGGGTGGTGTTGGCGCTACCGGCGTTGCGCTAGCCGTTACCCCAGTGCTTGACCCACCGGCGTTTTTCGCCACGATGGTGGCGGTGTAACTCGTGCCATTGGTCAAACCTGTAAACGTGCAGCTCAAAGCTGCCGAGGGATTCGAGACGAGGTTCACGACACACGTCGTCTGACCTGGAATCGACACTTCGTAACTCGTGGGAGCATCGCCACTCGTCGGTGCCGACCAGGTAACGGTGATTGATCCATTTCCGGCAGATGCCGCTCCAGAAGTAACGCTGCCTGGCGCCACTGGAATTACTGGAGTGCTTGTAGTGCCACTGGCGGTAGTCCATGCAATTGACCAGAAACCCCCGAATACGCCACCTGAGTTCGAATTATGCCCCGCTGGTGGGCTAACAGGACTCAACAACGAGTAGCGGTCGACCCCAACACTCACGAAGAAGTCGGTCGGCACCGGGGGGCTGGACTCTTGACTAGCGGCGATGCAGGACCAAAACCCGTTCGACAATGTTGGGGCATCTTGGCAGTAATAATTTCCGTTAATTGAATTTGCTCCGGTAAATGAACCTTCTACGCCAGAAGGAACCTTCCACTGCACGGTGTACGTGTCGTCACCGTTCGAGGAGAAACTCACATTACTCGGAGCGGCTTGCGGGGCGCTCAGAGTAGTGAAGCTGAAATTGATGGGCAAGTTAACATCAATGGTGGATGGTCCCGTCATCGTAAAGATACTGATCGATGTGCTGTATGAGCCCGTCACCTGATACGTCGTCGAGGGAGTCAACCATCCAGACTCGATTGGTTCGGTATTGGGTAGATGCTGACTTTCATCGGGCTGCCATGCTGCACAGTCATCAGTCAATACTGTCGCCCCGGTGGCTGTCGTAAACGTTTGGGTGCACGTATGCGAATTCACCGTGTACGTGAGCGTCCATGACGTTGTCATGCTCCACATGTTGGGGTACAGATGCAGGCCCGTCGATCCCACCCATCCAATTATTTGAGGCACGTTGAGCTGTTGAATAAAGACTGGCGTCGCTTGCCCCAAGTTGTTACCAGTGAACATTGGGGCAATGGAGGCCTGCATCTGACCGGAAGTGAGTGTCACCTCGCAGGACTGCACGGATGAAGACGTGGAGCAAAAAACTTGGCTTGGGTTCATGCTGTTGAAGACCTTGTAGCCCACAACCGCGCCTGGTGGATAGGCCGACGGCGCTGACCACGTCACAGTTGCCTTTGTCCAGTCGGTGTAGGTATAGGCAGCGTCGCAGACGGTGTAGCTGACGGTCGAACAAACGGTAAGCGCCCCTCCGCCACCACTTGACGCTCCACCAGCCGCCTTGGCAAAGTTGGAAAGCGCAACTGCAGTAGTGCCGTCAAGTCCCGTGATTGATTCAGTCGCCACAAAGTACTTTCCGGCGTCGGCCGACACAATCGTGTACGTACTAGTAAGGGGATTAGCCAAGACCGTACAGGTCGAATCAGTCGCCGGAGCGGTAACTGTATCCGTATCGCATCGGTATAGGCGAACGGTTCCTGTGCCCGTACTGTCATTCCAGCGACCAGGCATGACCATTACTCGATCCCCCGCAGCATAAGAAGGGCCGCTCATGTCACCCAAAACTGGGTTTGAAGCAATAGTTGCCGGTGGTGACGGAGCCAGCTTGACCACCTTGTAGGTGTAGGAGTTCGAGCCAGTGTCGCCCAGAACCCCGGTGAAGGCGTATGCCGTCGAGCCGACGACCGTGACGTTATAGGGAACAAATAGGTCAGAATATTTAACCCAGTTGGGGTTCGGCTGAGTCTTGGTCGCTTGCGACCTGCTCAGCAACGTTCCGGTAGTCGTGTCATACTCTGCGACGGCGCTGTCTTCACCGTAGCCATACGGGTACGAACCCCACGAGGCCACCCAAAGAGATGTTCCCGTCGAAAAGATTGAATACGGATTTTTGTCAACAGAGATGGTCCTTACTAGCGCCAAGTTCGAGGTGTTGTACTCGAATACTTTGTCGCCGGCCACCGCATGAAAGACATCCGTGTTTGAGTATTTCTGCGAAACGAAGACGTGAGTTCCATCGGAGAACACGCTCGCGCCAATACCCGTAAACGTCGTTGAGGCCGTAGTTGTCAAGGTGGCGATGTTGAACTTGTAGAGCTTCTGGGCCGCACCGACGGCGAGCCACACGTTGGTGCCGTCAGAGTGAATATACGCACCCGTGAAAGGTGGCGCCAGTGGGGCCGCCAAAATTTTACGAAGCAGTGAACCATCTGAAATGCGGTACTGGA
The DNA here is from genome assembly GCA_947372925.1 of Acidimicrobiaceae bacterium. Taxonomy (GTDB): domain Bacteria; phylum Actinomycetota; class Acidimicrobiia; order Acidimicrobiales; family RAAP-2; genus RAAP-2. The sequence continues at coordinate 16,729 of CANBVQ010000016.1, read as the reverse complement.
AATAAGTTAATTCGGTACTACGGTTTCCACCGGTAAGTTCGGGGTCAGTACCGAGCACCCAGAGATACGTACCGTCGGAAGTGAGTGCCATGGCGTTCGTGGAGTCACCGAGTACTTCCGTAGTGAGTGGCATCTCGATTGTGCGCACCAACGCACCAGTCGCACCGTCGTATTCCTTAATGACGTCGGGTGATGTTACAGAACCCTGCGGCATAAGGAGCCAAACGTGGACGCTGTCGCTCGCCAATCGGTAGTAGGACATCGCCATCCCGCTGTCACCACTTCCAGCATCAATTGCGGCAACGAGAGCCATTGTGTCCTTGTTGATCTGCAAAAGCATTACTTCATCGTCACCGGAGCGAATCGCCATGGTCCAGAGGTAGCCACCCGAGGAAACCAATCCAGTTCCGATGCGGTAAGTCGGGCTCAAGTTGTATGCCGATCCACTCACGTACGAAGGAGTTGCGCTCGCCGGGGTCGAGACTCCGAAGGTAAGCAACGACAGCATTACTGCTGAAGCGCTGGCGATGGTTGTGAGTTTCCTCTTGAGGGAAGAGAGCATTAATAAATCTCCGTAGGTTTAGACAAATCTTCCAGTACAAACTAGACCACAGAATTAGTAAAAAGTTGTCACTTGGTCAATTCTTTTAACCTCCGAGGATTGAAGAACAAGTGCTTTTGTGTTTTGGCCAGGCATCGAATCGATATGGTCAGCAGAATCATGCTGACCGTCCCTTTTTGGATGCATAATCGTTGATTTTCGCCGGCTTCGCCTTCTTTCATAGTCACCAGTTGTTAAGCAAAGGGCAGTCAGGGAGCCAAAATGACTAAGGGCACCAGCGTGGTTTAAGAAAATTTAGATAGCCACACTGGTTGGGGCGGCCACGGCCTAGGGGCACCGAGCGGTGCGATGTCCGAGGGACTACCCAGCTACTTCGGCCAGAAAATCCCTGACGATTGTCTCCGTCGCATCCGGATGATCAACGTGCGTTCCGTGGCCACACTGCGCAAAACGGTGTAATTTCCCTGTTCCGGGGGGTAGATACGCCATAATTTCCTCCTGGAACTCAATGGGGCACGCGGGGTCGTCCTCGCCCCCGAGGACCAGGACGGGACAGATCACCTTGTGGAACTGGGGAAGGAAATTGAAGTCTCTCCATCCGCCCTCATCAGGACTTACACCTTCACGCCAGAAGTACACCAGGGTTTCGGGGGTAAAAATCCCATTGCGCAGTGGCCAGGGGGTGGATTCGGACTGGTTGTAGTGGGGTCGGCAGAGACGCTGGAATTCCAGCATGTTTGCAAGGTTCTGCTCCGTAAAGAAGGCTTTGGCGGCCGCTTCGACCTCGGGGCCACCGAGTCGGCGATAGACGGCGTAACTCGCCTCACCCGGGTCACTCCGGCCCTGCGTGCAGGAAAGGACAACGGCACCGGGGTGGTCCGGGAACTGGGTCATATAGGACTCAGCCACAAAACCCCCAAAGGAATGGCCCAAAACTATGGGTTTTTCAATATCGAGCGCCTCGCAGAAGGCCTTGATGTCCTCGCCCCACTGAAAGAGGTTCAGGGATTCCAGCGGTCCCCGCTCGCTCCGGCCATTTCCTCGGTGGTCGAGGTAGATCACTTGGGCCACATCGGCAAAACGGTCGTAGAAGCCCCGCATGCCGTGGTGGTCGAAGCCCGGACCCCCATGCAGGACGAGGAGCGTGGGCTTCTCCACGATGGCGCCGTCGACGAGCGCCAGCTTCTCCCCGACGACCTCAAAGTAAATACGGACACCGTTGACGAGGACTCTCATTACTTTTCCGTTTCGCTCATCGCCGCCACAGTCTGACTAATCATCGCGGCACTTGCCGCTGGGTCCTCGAGCGCCCACCAGTGGCCCCGATCGGCCAGGTGCTGCACACGGGCCCCGAGCGCAGTGGCGACCTCAGTGGCCAGCGTGGCGTCGCCAAAGGCATCGTTATCGGCAATAAGTACGGTGCCCGGTGCCTGGCAGGGAGTCAACGCACCACCCCAATCGGCGAACGGGTTCGGCGTGGCCGAACGATACAGACGCAAAATGCACTCGGCCATTTCCGCATCGGCCATCTCGGCCAGCTTCAGGGCGCCGGCTTCGGGGACGCCAAAGAGCTGAAACACTCCGGAGCGTTCGGCCAGAGACGTGGCGAGCTGATCCGTCCAAAACTGCTCCCCCGCTTCGGGCGTCTGCCAAATACTGGCCAGTCCGTGCCAGATGTAGTCCGGGTGGATTGCGTTCGCGAGATCGACCGTCCACGAGGAGAGGAGGTCACTCCGTCGTCGGGCAACTTCCAGCGCCAAGATGGCGCCCCAGTCGTGACCGATCAGGTCCACTGGTTCGCCCAGTGCTTCCAATTCCGCAATGACCCACGCGAGGTAGGCGTCCTTCGTCGACGTGAAACCGGCCGGACGTGGCGAGCCAAAACCTGGGAGCGAGAGGGCGACGCTTGGTTCTGATAACTCAGCTCGAAGGTCGTCCCACAGGGTCGCGGTTTCGGGAACACCATGCAGAAAGACAATCATTGACGCCTCAATTTCAACTAGTACCTGAAGGTTAGTGAGACGCGCGATAACGGCGTTGAATACTTCGACACAGGCCCGTGACGACAATGACGCCGAACGTAATAAATACTGTGCCTAATTGAAAGCGGAATCGTTGGTTCTCTCCGACGTCAGTGGCGTTCATGAGGACGAAGCCCTGGGCGACGAGCAACCACGGCAAGAAGTACTCCAGGCTGGCGGCGCGGCGGCGGCGCCAGCTCCGCACGACCAAGTACAGACCACCAATGATCGTCGAGAGCGTGAGGAACTGGGCCAAGGGTGACCTCGACGACCAGTCGACGCCGGAGTAACGAAGTTGCTGCTGCGCTTCGAGACTACGGATTGGTCGTACCTGACCACCAATCACGGCGTCGTAGAAATGGGCGTACCCGCTCAAGACGCCCGTTTGAGGCAGCGGGCATAAAAAGTACTGCTCCGACGGAACCGACCAGATGGCCAAACCGCGAATCACGTGGTTGAAATATTCCCCAGGGGCGTGTCGAATGAACCGAATGGCGTCAGACATTGACCGAGCGGCAATACCTCGGTAGGCATCGTTGTTGTAGTTGATCGCCCCGGTCGACTTGAGTATTTGCGTTCGAACCGAGTCGCCATCTGGAGGGTACGGCCTGCCATCGTTGTATTCCTCGTACACCTCGAGTTTGGAAAACGACTTAACGAAGACGTAGGGCGAAAAGTCATTGGAGTTGGTCATGCGCACCAATCTCTCGTAAGGAGCCAGATCAGTGGTCACTCGAGCCAGGTTCATGCCGGCCCACGTCGAGGTCATGGGGGTGTGGAACATCACCGTTGATTTCAAAACGAACGATGCCAGCACGATGACTGGCACGAGAGCGCCCTTCTTCAGTGCGGGTCGGGCCGATGGGTAGAGCCACCACACCATCGCGAGAATCGCGACGAAGACCACGGGCTGTAGGGAGGTGACGTAGAGGCAGAGCACCGCTCCCGTGCCGGTGAACCAGGCGGCGTGGCGCGTCGTTGGCTCCTGGGCGAATCGAACCGCGAAATACGTACTCGCCGTAGCCAGGGCGGCGGCCGTTCCCACGTAGAGCACACTTTGCGCAAAGAAGATCTGGGCCGGATCGAGATAGACCAGGACAATGGTGACGATCATGGCCGTTCGCACGCCAACACGAAGTCGTGTCATCGTCTTGAAGGTCCACAAACCCGTCGCCACGTAGAGCGCACCGCAGACGAGCTGCATTAACAACAACCCCAACGTGTGCGGCAGATGGAGCAGCAACCCCACTTCCAGATTGAACAGTGGTGGCTGCATGTGCAAGTTCCACAAGGTCGGCACGAGGTGGTTTTGCAACAGCTCGGGATCAGCCAGTTGCTGGAGATTCAAGAAGGGATGGAGCGACGCGATGGCGGCAAAGTCAAAACGGGGTGAAACGAGCGAGACCACGACGTAGAGAGTCGCTCCGATTGCGGCGAGCCAGCGTCGCTGCGATGCAGTTCCCTCTTGCGCGGATGACACGAGGCGGAGCCTACTGCCGACCCTAAGAATCGTGGGGTGTCTAGTCCTTCAGTCGGTAGGTCAGGCCCGAGACTCGACTGATGCGCTTAACTACGGCACGTCGGAGGGCCACTTCGCTGCCAACCACGGTGAGTTTGCGAATGGCTCGCGTCACTGCGGTGTAGATCAACTCGGCCGAGAGCAGCGGACTCTCTTCACCGGGCAGACAGGCAACCACTTCGCGGTACTCGGAACCCTGACTCTTGTGAATAGTCATTGCCCACGCGGGAACGAGGTAGCCCACTGCCGCGAGGGGCAAGAGAGGGCGGTTGGCAAACGCGACGTGGAGCGCAGCATCGTGCATCACCACGACACCGAGGTCACCATTGAATACCTCGAGGTGCTTTTGATTGCGGGTAACCAAGACGGGCTGTCCAATACTGAACTGACCGGCGGAGGTGAGTCGACGCTCGTCGAGGTGCGCGCGAACCAACTCATTCCAGTAGCGCACCGAACCGGGGCCGCGGTGAGTGGCGGCAAGAATCGTGAACGATCGAGTCAGCAGGAGTGCGAGAGCGACGTCACCTCGTTGGGCCGTTCGCACCAGTCGACGGGCGTGCTGAAACACGCGCTGGTGTACCGCATCTTCTGTCGGCTGTTCGAAGAAGGAGATATCGGTCGGTGAACTACGAAGTTGCGCAACGACTGCATCGATGTTCTCGGGGTGATGGCGTACCGAACGAATAGTGCTGGCCAATTGTGGGAGAGCGTCGTTCTTTGTTCGCTGCACGACGTCCAGACGAGTGATCAGTGACTCCATGTTGGCCGAATCATCGACCACGTCGGCCAAGACGGCCCCCACGTTGACCGAGGCCAGCTGATCCGGGTCGCCAACGAGCAGGATATGACAGTTGCGATCACTCGCTCGATTGGCCGCGAAGAGGGCGTCAAGCACCGGCAGGTCGGCCATCGACACTTCATCCACGATGATGATGTCGAGCGCGGGCAGCGTGGCCCGCGAGAGGTTGTCCGGGCTAACGCCGAGGAGTCCGTAGAGCGTGCCACTGCGCTCGGTGTCCTGTGCGAGAACACGCCAGCTACCAGTCGCGCTCGCCGCGAGACTTTCACTCGCGCGCCGTTCAGCCTTCGCCGTTGGCGCCGTGATGGCGAACCGCAGCGAGCCGGCGGACAGGCCCTGCGATGCGGCGAGCTCATCGATGACTCGTAGGGCTCGAGCCGTCGACCAGGTCTTGCCCGTACCCGGACCTCCGGTGAGAATTGAGACCGAGCGCTCATTGAGGAGTTCGGCAATACGCACCACGTGGGGAATAGCAATGGCGAGTGCGGTCGCTGCCGATTCATAGGCCGGCGTTTCACTACCAGTAAGCAAGGGGCGCTGGGCACTACGGGCATCGCGTAGGAAGTGGGCGATGCGCTCTTCAGCGGCGGCCAGTCGTCGGAGGTAGAGATAGCGATCACCAACAAGGACCAGGGGTGTCCCGACTAAACCAATTTCGTCAGTACTCGCGGCAATCTCACAGAGGTCAGGTCTGGCGTAGAGAAAGTTACGAATCTCTTCGGCACTTTGCTCGCCGGCCCACGCGACGCGGTCTTCTCCATCGAGGTCCACGGCCACGTGATCCAGACGGGCCATGGCCGCTAAGCCACAGAGCACATCCAGGGACGGCCCTTCGACGATTTCATTGGCGAACCGGCGCACAATCGCGGAGGCCAGCATTCGATCACTTCGCTGAATTTCAATCGCCATGATTAGTGGTCTCCCAGCGTGCGTGACGCCTCGACAATGGCTCGAGGGTTTGGTCGCCAGTGGAACGATCCGTCACCGTCGGGATCTTCCGGGCGGGCAGCGGCGCGGAGGAGGAAGTAGGCCGCTCCACCCAGGTGAACATCGGGGTTGTAATTGGGCATTGTTCGCACTAGGTGTCGGTGGAGGGCCACGAGATATAAGGTCGCCTGAAGGGCATAATCGTGGGCACTCATGTAGCGAGCAATCTTTTCGGGGGCGAAGGGGCGGACCTCACCGGGCATCTGATCGGTCTTGTAGTCGATGATCACGAAGGAGCCGTCATCACGTTGGAAGACCAGGTCCAGGCTTCCTACGGCGAAACCCTCGGAGAATCCATCGGCCACTTCAAGCGTGGCGAAGTAGGCGTCGAAAATACTGCGGCCGTCGGCACCCGAGTCATCAAACTGACGCATGGCGGAAGCGAGAGCACGAATCTGCTCGGGACGAGCCACCTCCCCCAGGGAAACCATAAAGCGCATTTCCGTAACGCTCCGGCCTTCGGGAATCTCGGTCAGACTCCGTCCATCGAGATAGTCCAAGGGCCTCGTAGCGGCCGTGGTGAGTGTGCGATACAACACCGAGTCAGAGCCGGGCACCGCTAACCCCTCGTTGGCGAGCTCACGCTTGGCCAATGCAATCACGTCGACGCCAACTTGACCAACCGAGTGTTCCAAAACGGCGTGGATGGCTCGACCCAACTCTTTACCGGCCAGCGCACCGAAGGCACCCTTGACATTGCTCGCAATGGCGTCACTGTCAGCAGTCAAATATTCGTCATCGCCCTGGAAGCCTTCGCTGTCGGGCAACGCCACAATCGACGGCGCCTCACCGAGCCGTTCGGCCATCTGCGTATACGACCAGCGGCGCTCTCGGAACGCCAAGGAGATCGGTGGCGCACTGACGTACTTCGTAATTGTTGGGGCGGCGACTACGGGAACGTCCGAGGTCTCCTCGTTCGTGGCCCTTGGAACCGCACTGCCTGGCAGGGCGCCACCGTGCTTCGAGAGCGCAATGCTCGGAATGTCACGCCAGAGGGGTCTCAAGTACTCAACGACCACATCATCGGTCGGTTTCGAGAAGGAACTGCCCTGGACAAAGTCAGAGAGAACCACTGGAAACGGGTGATTGACGACCGACGAAGCGACGCCCTCACCGTCGCGTTGGGTAAACATCCGCACCCATTCCGGGCTTTCGGGCTTATAGAAACCACTCGAAGTAGGGACCAGCACCCACGTGACTAAGTGGCGCACCGCGCGAGTCATCGCAACATAGATCATGCGTCGTGTTTCAGCGGCCAGGTCGGCGCGGCGGCGGAGCTTGCGCTCGGCCACTTGGCCCCAAGGTATGAGAGAGGCCACATCGATCGTTACGCAACCGGGGTCGTCCCAGCGGATAAGTCCGTTCAGTCGTTCGTACTCTCTCGTGGAGCGCTCGATATTTGGAAACTGGCGCAGCATGTAGGGCAACAGGACCGAAGAGAACTCGAGACCCTTGGACTTATGAATCGTCATGATCTGCACGGCGTCCGACTCAGTTTCCAGTCGGCGCGCCTCCACCTTCTCATCACTCGACTGCGTCTCGCGTGCGGCGTCGAGCCACGTCAGCAGTAGTGGCAAGGCACGAATATCGCGGCACTCCCGAGCCAAGGCCTCAGTCAGGTGGAGTAGGTCGGTGATATTGCGCTCACCATCGCGAGTTGCGAGCGTCGTCTCCATCACCTGCTGACTACGGATGAAGCGAACCACGGCCGAGACACCAAAGCGAGCAAATTCGCTCACCACTTCATTGACCTGCACGTGCAGGTTCTCGATCTCTCGGAACCACGTCATCGCCAATGCGGCGGTGTAGGCCACGTGCTCCGGTTCGGCCAAGGCTGCCAAGAGAAGTCGGAGATGAAGCGCCGCGGGGCTCTTGAAGACGTCGTCGTCGGAAGACGAAACGGACGGAATGTGATTCGCGCGTAGTTGCGACTGCACCATCAAGCATTGACGATTGGTGTAACAGAGCACCGCAATGTCGGAGTACTTCTCGCCTCGTTCGTGCAGCAGTTGCACGTAACGAACAACATCTTCTTCCGTCGTGTCGCTCTTCGCCTCATACTTACCCGCACGGATGTGCAACGACGCGGCGAGTTCGCTCGTGGCGAGGAGATTCGTGGACTTATCCATTGGTTGGGGCCAGGCGTTCGCGGGCTCGAAGGTGATGGTCGATGACGTGGCGCTCGACACGGGGTAGGTGAATGACGCTCCTCGGAACACCGTGTTCACCGCATCGAGCACACCTTCGGTGGAACGGTGGTTGAAGTTCAAGGTCGAAATGGGCACACCGTCGCGCTCACACTGATCACGAACGGCGAGGAAGGTGTCGACACTGCCCGAACGAAAGGCGTAGATGGCCTGCTTGGGGTCACCGACCATGACTAGGCGGGTTTCCGGAGCGTCTTTAAAGAGATCCTCAAAAATGGACCACTGGAGAGGATCGGTGTCTTGGAATTCATCGATCATCACTACCCGGAAATTGTGCCCCATCTCCTGCTTGAAGGCCCGGCCGTGTGGTCCATCGAGACGGCGTCGAAGCGCCACCAATAAGTCGCCAAACGTGGTGAGACCGGCAGCTTCGAGGAGTTCGACGTAGCGACGTGCCGTGTCTTCGACGATCATGCGGCTAAACAGTGCGACGTCGCGGTGGGGATCATCAGCCAGGTCAGTCTCGGAGGGCACGAGGCGAAGCGTGGGGGGTAGCGGAACGTGGGAGCCACGGCCTCCCGCGTCGTAGTAATCAAAGGCCAATTTCTCGATGAGCTCGACTAGTGAGATTTGGCTCAACTGGAGGTAGAGGTCGGGTGACTTTCGCACCGCGCTCGCGAGCACTTCGTTAAAGGCCTGCGCCTTCAAGCGATCTCCCGTCATGATTTGGCGGGTCGGGGCGTCCGAGTAGTCCTGGGCGAAGGAGTGAATGGTCTGCGCCCGCAGTCCGTCGAGTTCACCGAGCTTGCGCATACCCCGAGCCAACCACGCCGCACAGGTGGGTTCATCGAGGTGGCGGTAGACCTGTCGCCAGTCGTTTGAAAGCACCAGATCGATTTTTTCTTCTTCCACGCCCAGGAGTTCATCACGGGTTTTGCGTTCAAACGAGGCCCAGTTGGCTTCGGGGTCTTCAAGGAACGTGACCACACTGCGTAGCTGGTCTCGCACGCGACTCCGAAGGTTGCGTGCCGCATCACGGGTGAAGGTGACGACCAGCATGGTGGTGGGATCAATGTCGTCTTCAACCAGGAGTCGGGAGGCCAAGTGGGCCAACGTCCACGTCTTGCCACTACCAGCGCTGGCCTCAATAAGGAGGGGGTGCGGAACGGCATCTCGGCCGTCAACGCGTAACGGGCTATGCACGACGTCAAAGGGCTTCATCGTCAACCTCCACCCCTCGCGACCACGTGGAACTGCCGTCATTAATCAAAATAATTAGTGGGGCCAGATTCTCGACGAGCTGATTAGTGATGCGATCAAACGCTTGTCCGTAGAGATCGCCAAGCTCCTCGTACGTAAAGGGCAGCAGCAATTGGTTGATGGCGTCCTGACTCTCACCTTCGCCGGCATCAAAGCCGCCTTCCCACATCTCTTCCGCACTCTTACTGCCGAAGAGCTTCTTGTAGTTACCGGCGTGTGCACCCTTCTTATCGGTCAGCGCGTGCAACGACGTACGACGTACGAAGACCGGGGGGTGCGCATACTGACTGTCGTAGATACGAGCAATCATGCGAATAAATACCGTGGCGTTCTCTACCGCCGTGTCTGCGGGCCACTTGAGCGTGACCCAAGCATTGTGTTCGGCCTCAGACTCATCGGGCAGTCGTGCGACTACGAGACGAACAGGCTTGGTCGTCGCCAGCGTCGCGATGCTGAGGTGTAAGACACCCGGCAAAAATGCAGATTCCAACTTCGAACTGGTGGTGGTACGAACGATTAAGACTTCATCATCGAGCTCGTAGACACTGACGTCACCGCGTAGAAGCTCTCGGGGTTCTTGACCTACGGAAAAACCCGGTGGCAGGGAGAGCACGGATGGCTCGACGCCGAGCCCATCTATGTCCGCTCGGTGGTTCCGTACGAACTTCTCAAGTCGGGATCGATCGATTTTTGACTCGACTTCGAAACGAAACGCGGGCGCCACCAACCCCGTGAGGTCGTCAACGTGTTCTTCCATTTCTCCGTATCCGCGGGTGAGACCTTCGGTCACCAATTGACGCTTAATGCTGGGTACTTCACGATGGGGCGAGAGTTCCCGTCGTGGCGTGCGTCCGGCCTCGTCGTGTGACTCGGCAATACGGGCATTGCCAAGAAACTTGGTGGCGTAGGTGCCTTGAGGATTCTTTAGGAATCGCTCCAGTTCAACGAGGTCAATCTCCAGTGGGGCACTCTCGCTCGTTGCGGAAACCGGAATATCCGATTCGAGGGCACTGTCAACATCGACGCGCGCCGCGAGCAACGTGGCGAGCTGGGCGTGGGCTCCGTCGAGGGAGAAGGCGTTAGATGAATAACTGTCTGACTCCGAAAGCGTCGGGGCGACGTCGGCGATGACTTTCTCCGTCTCAATATTTATGGAGAAACCGTGCCGGGGATGACGGCGCATTGCCATGCCCTGATGACCCAAGATGGGGCGCAGCGCACCATCGAGTTCGGCCAACGGCACGGAGAGGCCAATAGGTGAACTGTCGCGCACCGAGCGATCCGTCGTAAAGAGAACGACGCGGTGGGTCGTCGAGAGAATCTGCGCCAAGAGACTGGCGCGAAAACGTGCCCGGGGTGACGGATCGCCAGGTTGGGCCGGCGCCAAGTGGGCCGGAGGAGACATCGGTGACGGAATCAGATCGTCATCAAGTCCGAGAATGCAGGTAACCGCAAAGGGAGCGTCGGCCAGTCCTTCCAGACCCTGTACCACCACTCCCCCGCGACCAAACGTCTGTCCGCCACCGAGGGAGGAGGCCAGGGACTCCACGAAGTCTCGCGCCTCACTGAAAGAGAGCAAAGGGTTAGAGGTATCGACCACCCGGCCAAGTCGCTCGAAGATCTTCTCGAGACCGTTATCTGTGACGTCTGGAACGGAGCCGATGAACTGCTCGGCAATGTGGCGATACCAGATCACCCACTCAATGAGTGGACGCACTTGGTCCACTTCGTGCTGGGCGTCGAGCAGGAAGTCAGTTAGTTCCGCCACGGCGGCCATTGTTTCGCAATCTTCGGCCACCCCGAGGGGGGCAATCGAAGCCGCGACCGAACGGGTCTCTTCAAAGACTGAAGCCAGGAGTCCACGGTCGGTAAATCGCCGCCAAGTCCCCGAATCGTCCCCTGCGCTAAAGATTTCGAGACCGGCGCGGCTCTCACCATCTAATCCCAGACTCATTGCCTCCAGCGCCTGTTCGCGAAGCCGTTCACCACTGGCCTGGTTAATTCCCAAACCGACGAGCAGAGCTGGCTGGCTCAACAGGGCAATGAAATCGTTAACGGTGTAGTGCGAGTCGATTGTTCGCAGAAACCGCTCGAAGGCCTCCAGTCGGAAACTGGCGCGCGCCAAACTGGGGTCGGCCACTTCGAACTGCAGAGCTTGTCGTGCACTTCCCTGGTGGCGCCACTCGGCATCAAAGAGGGGGGCGAACTGCGTGGGGTCGGTCGTAACCACTCGGACTTGATGTGGGGCAATATCGAGCTCGTCGATCAGTCGGGCAATAACGTCGCGAGCCACTTCCACTTGTCGGCCCGGGCCGACGGTCCCGTGAAGTTGGATTGACTGGGCGACCAGATCGCTGGATACCGATGTGTGACCGCTCAGCGCTTGACGCAGCACCCGTGATTCGTCGGCACAGAGAGTGACGTCCGCATCGGGGCAGGCCTCTCGCCACAACTGCCAGTGCGCCAACTGGGTGGCACCCCACGTCGTAAGGAGGGAGGAGTTACTCGCGAGCGCCTCTGTATCTAGTGAGGGCATGGTGAGGTAGACCTGGACCGAGGCAGTGGTCGAGAGTCGACGAACCACTGAGGGCAGCAGTGACCCGTGCGCTAATTCGCGAATACCAAAGATCACACACTGCGTGGTGGTGGTTATCTCTGTGGTGTGCAGCGCCTCCCAGGGAGTACGAAGACCTCGGGAGCGCAGCGTGGCAACGACCCTGGCCTCAATGCCTTGGTCGACACCGGAGAGATAGTCCTCAAATTGAGCCGGTCGCCAGAGCAGTACTTCACGGAGATTGCGGGCCCGCGTGGACGCGGCCGTAATGGTGAGCGGCGTCTCACCCCGGTGCGCCAGCATCTGACCGGTGAGCGATAGCACGCTCCAGGCATCGAAGTGGTGGGGGTCGTCGTAGAGGGCGGTGGCTAAAAACGGGTCAACGAGCAGCACGTCCCAGTTGGCAATAGCGCCCCATTTAGATGCGACGTACTGCTCGAGCCACTGGCCCACTTGGGGACTCGGGACCACAATGGTTCGCTTCTGCAGTGGTGAGTCTCGACCGATTGATTCCAGCAACTTGTCCGCGAGCGGGCGTAGACCCTCGCCTTGGAAAAGTGACACGGTGCTCATCGTGCTCAAGGGTATCGGAGCCCTAGGACAGCGCCCCGCCTGCTTGGTTCATGAAGAACTGAGAGTTACTAACGAAACTTCAAACAGCCGTCGTCGAAGGTTTCGTCGACAAACTCTTCCCGCTCGGCCCAAAAGTCCATGCTCATCTGCCACGGAGCGTGCGCGCCAGCCTTCGGCATTAAGTGTTCGGCCCGCAAGAGATAACCCGGATTGAACTGCTTGGGATCAACGAATGGCTGGAGCGCCATCGAGCCGTCTACGGGGCGCAGCTCGGGCACCACCGTTGATGCACCCACGGCGTCCATGTGTTCTAAGAGGCCACAGACGTACTGGCTGACCAGGTCGGCCCGCATGGTCCAACTCAACCGCAGGGCACCGAAGGTCCAGGCCAGGTTGGGCAGGTTGGTGAAGAGCATGCCGCGATAGGTCACCGAGTTGGCGAAGTTCACGTCTTCGCCGGCGACGGAGAAGTTCACGTCACCGAGCACGGAGAGATTAAATCCCGTCGCCGTAATCACGACATCGGCGGGAATACTCACGCCATCCAGCGTCTCAATGCCGTCTTCGGTGAAAGTCTTGATCTCCTCGGTGACCATAGAGACTTTGCCCTCGGAGATCTTGGCGAAGAGATCCCCATTCAGAATCCGACAGACTCGCTGATCTTGCGGCAAGTGGCGAGGGGTGAAGTGGCGCTCGACGTCGTAACCCTCGGGGAGTTGCTTGGCCACCATGGCGATCAGCGTGGACTTCGAGATTTCGGGGTGGAGCTGTTGGATCTGGACCAACGATTGCATTTCAGCCACGGACTTGCGGCGGACGATCTCGTGAATCCACTCCTCCGGAGTGTCGTACTGACGGAGCTGGTCGGCCAGAGGCTCGACGTTGGGACTCTGAAAGAAGTAGGTCGGTGAGCGCTGCAGCACGGTGACGTGAGCACACTCGTCGGCAATGTTGGGTACCAGGGTCGCCATGGTGGCGCCAGAACCAATGACGACCACGCGCTTACCAGCGAGATCAATGTCGGTCGGCCAGTTCTGAGGGTGGATGACTTGTCCCTTGAACGAATTAAAGCCCGGCCACTCGGGGGTGTAGCCCGCTTCGTGTCGGTAGTAGCCGTGACACATCCAGAGAAACTTGGTCGTCAGCGAAAACTCTTCGGCGCCGTGCTTGCCGCGAACGGTCCATCGTGCGGCTGCGGGGTCCCAGCTGGCATCGGTAATCTGGCGGCCAAAGAAAAAATTGTCCGTGAGTTGGAACTCCTCAATCGTCTCGCCGATGTACTGCTGAATCGCCGAGGCGTCAGCGTACGGAGCACCGACCCAGGGCTTGAAGGAAAAGCCCAACGTGTAGGCCTCGGTGTCGGTGCGTACGCCGGGATACTTGTGAATCAACCACGTCCCACCGAATGACTCGTGGGTATCAACAACCGCAAAGCGCGGAGCGAGTGGAGAGTGGGCCAAGTGATAGGCCGCGTTAACGCCAGACAGTCCGGCCCCGACGACAAGAACATCAAGGTCAGTGGGCAAGGTTCCAGAATTACTCATCAGTCATTCACTCTTTCGTTCAGCACGCTGGGGCGCTGAATCTCTTCTCTGTAACGCTAGGGCTTAGGACTCACTTATTGCCAACCAGCGCTCTTCGGCCTCTTGTAACTCTTGGCGCAGCGCATTCAAGTCTTTGGTCAATCGACCGGCCTCTTCGTAGTCCGGTGTGGCGGCGATTTTGTCGGCCAGCTTGGCGACTTGTCGTTCGATGCGCTCCACTACCTTGCCGGCTTCGCGCAACAGCTTGTTCTTCGAGGCCGAATCGGTCGGAGTAGCACTCGTGGTCGCGGCCACGGGAGAGTCGATGACACCCGCCGCCCGGGCGATCCACGCGTCAATACCGCCCGGTACGTCGGCTATCGACCCATCGAGGTGCACCTCAAGGAGACGATCGGTTGTTTGGCTGAGGAAGGCCCGGTCGTGCGAGACAACGATCAAGGTCCCCGGCCATTCGGAAAGAAACTCTTCAATAAGACGAATCGTCTCGAGGTCCAGGTCATTGGTCGGTTCGTCCAGAATCAGTACGTTGGGACGCTTCGACATCGCCAGGAGCAACTGCAGTCGGCGCCGTTCTCCACCCGAGAGTTCAATCGCCTTGGACTGAGGCAGCGCCCCGGTGAACCAAAACCGCTTCATGAGCGCGACGTCGGCTGGAGATCCGGGAATGCCACGAGGACCGGCGACGAGTTCTTGGACCGACTTGGTTCCATCGAAGTCAGCACCGTGTTGGTCGAAGTAGGCCAGAACGACGGTGGGGCCGTGCTTCATCGTGCCCAACGTCGGCTCAGTCTTTTGCGCCAAGAGGTTGACAAAGGTCGACTTGCCCGCTCCGTTGGGACCGACGATGCCGATGCGATCACCGGGGCCGAGTTCCAGGGTGACGTCGCGGATAATTTCACGCTCACCGTCATAGGAGAAGTGAACGTTGTGCGCCTTGATAACGGTGTTGCCCAGTCGCGGCATGTCGGCGGCCAAGTCCAACGTGCCACTACGAGCGGCCGCTTCGGGCGTGGCTTGCAAGAGGCGTTGGGCGGCGTCAATACGGGCTTGTGGTTTCGTCGCCCGGGCCTTAACGCCTCGTCGCAGCCAGGCCAACTCGCGGCGGGCCAAGTTCTTCCGCGTCTGTTCGGCCGAGGCGGCCTGTTCTTCGCGCTCGGCCTGGGTCTCGAGCAACTTCGAGTAGCCACCGGCGTGGGTGTAGGTGTGACCGCGATCAATCTCCAACATGCGGGTCGTCACCTGATCGAGCAGGAAGCGGTCGTGGCTGACGAGCACAATGGCGCCCTTGAAGGCCTTGATCTGTTGCTCGAGCCACTCGATGGCTCCGAGGTCGAGATGGTTCGTTGGTTCGTCCAGGATGAGAACGTCATCGGGATTGGCAAAGACGCGGGCCAGGGCCACGCGCTTGAGTTGGCCACCCGAGAGGGCGTTGATCTGGGTGTCGACGGCTTGCAGCATGCCCAAACGATCGAGAGCGGCGTCAATTTCCCAACCACTTCCGAGCGCCTCGCGGACTGTGCCCTCGGGCAGGTGGGGGATCTGTTCTAAGAAACCGACGGTGACGCCTCGACCGCGAGT
The DNA here is from genome assembly GCA_947372925.1 of Acidimicrobiaceae bacterium. Classification (GTDB taxonomy): domain Bacteria; phylum Actinomycetota; class Acidimicrobiia; order Acidimicrobiales; family RAAP-2; genus RAAP-2. The sequence continues at coordinate 1,185 of CANBVQ010000016.1, read as the reverse complement.
GATGTTTCCGCTATCGGGAGCTAGGTCGCCCGCCACAATGCGCAGGAGCGTCGACTTGCCCGCCCCGTTGATGCCGACAACGCCAATGCGATCACCGGTCGAAATGGTGAGTCCGAGGTCACGCAGCAAGGTCCGGTCGGAGCCCTCGAATGAGACACGTTGAAGATCAAGAAGAATGGCCAAGAGGTACTAAGGCTACCCATGGCCGGCAACGACGACGACTTAGGCGAAGGCTCCCGCGATGACGTCGAAGATCTCGTCGCCGTGATTGAGGACCAAGGAGATGTGTCCTTCGTCGGCCAGGTGACGGCTTTGAGCCGAAGGTATGGTCGCCGCCAGGTAGTGGCCGTGACGCGGAGGCACCATTAAGTCGTGGTCCCCAAAAAAGATGGTGACGGGCGTCGTGATGGCATCCAGCGTGAAGCCCCAATCGTGAAGAAAGGCTTGATCGTCGTCGCGAAAGCCACCGGGGCCGGCCGATAGGCCGTAGGCCAGCGCGCTGGCGATCAACTCACGGGCCGCCAGCGGGGCCATCGACGACTTATCAATCTCCGACAAGAGGCCGCCGAAGATGTCAATCACGGTGTCGGCGGTAGCGGCGCAAAATACTTCGGTGGTGTGCTGCATGGCTGCGTCATAGGCCGGTCCACCTTGCATGGCCAAGGCGAACTCCTCGATGTTCTCGGGACCCATGCCTTCGGTCCAATCAAAGTCATCCACGACTGGAGCCACACCGGCTAACGAGACGGCGTGCAGACAGTTGGGATCGAGGGCGGCGCACGCCAGAGCGTGGGGACCACCACCGGACCAACCCACGGTGACGTAGTTCGTTCGTCCCAAGTGTGCGAGCACGGCCTGAACGTCGGCCACGACGTCAGCGACTGAACGTCCGGTGTGCGCCGTGGACTTGCCATAGCCGGCGCGTGACATGCCAATAACGAAGAGTCCGAACTTCTCGGCCTGCTCGGCAAAACCATCCAGCAGAAACACTGAACCGGGCGTCCCGTGGTGGTACACCACGGTGGGATGGGCCGGATTACCAAGCGTGGCGAATTCAATCTGACGACCATCGGGGGTCGTGCACGTACTGGGAGAAATGGTCATTGTGGGTCCTCGCTAGTTGCCGAGAGATTACACAGCGAATTAGTCGTTGGCGTCAATTCGATAACTCGTCATGGAGAGCGA
>CANBVQ010000015.1 GCA_947372925.1 Acidimicrobiaceae bacterium | reverse complement strand
GAGGGCTACGCCCTCGGACTCGGCATCAGCATGGAGCAAGCCGACGTCTTGTAATTAGTTCTGCTGGTCTCGCAAGAATCGCTCGAGCTCTTCAGCCAACTCATCACCGGAGGGAATATCCACTTCGACCGGTGGCTCTACCTCGTCGGCCTGCGACTCGAGGTTGTGCACCATCGTTTCGTGGTCCGGATTGTTCTCGACGAGGTCATCAACGCGCTGACGAGTCTCTTCGGCCTTGGCCCGTAGTTCAGCAGAGGAGACGGTCAGGCCGGCCACGGCCGCGACCGCATCAATGAGGGCGGCCGAGGCAATCGGGTAGGGCATAGAGGCCACGTAGTGCGGGACGCGAGCCCACAGGGTCATTACTTCAATGCCGGCTTCGGCACAGCCCATTTCGATGGCGGCCATGATTCCGGCCGGCACTTCGAGTTCACCATCAACGGCCGTTACGGCATGGAGAAGATGCGCACTGGCCGCGGGGGCCGTGCCGACGACGCGCAGGGGGCGGGTGTGGGGCACGGGACCGGGGAAGGCGCCGAGACCAATCACCATGCGGACGCCTAAGCGCTCACACATTTCAACGACGAGGTCAACAAAGTCACCCCAGTGAAAGTCGGGCTCGGGGCCGGTAAGGGTCAGAACGTCGGCACCGTCACCGTCGCGGCCGTGGTGCACCTGTATCTCGGGCCACGTGAGATTCGTCGTGACGCCGTTGACGATCTGGACAATCGGACGACGGGCCCGCTGGTCGATGAAGAACTCCGTCTCCATCATGGCGATGAGTTCGGTGTTCATGGTTGACATGAGGGAGTTAATGGCGGCGTTGGCGCCAAAGCCGGCATCAATCCAACCCTCGAGACCCACGATCAGCACGGGTTCGTGCAGGACGGGGTCGTTGAAGTAGAGGATGCGATCGAACTCGTTGCCGTCCACTACGCCTCCTCGAGGGTGCGCTTGGCCGTTTCGGCGAGCAGGGCGATGTGTTTTGGAAATTCGGCCACGCTGCCGGTGTCACCGGCCGTCGCACCGGCGCTGTACCGCGCAAAGACACCCTGAAGAATGCAGGCCAGCTTCCAGTAGCCGAAGGCTTGGTAGAAACCGACCTGACTGACGTCGAGTGAGGTGTGCTGGGCGTAGGCGGCCAGTACTTCCTTGCGAGTCATAAAGCCGTCGGCCGTCGTGGGGGCCGCACCCAGGAGTGCAGCCGTGCCGTCGGCCGGTTCGGCCCAGTAGACGAGGAGAAGTCCGAGGTCGGCGAGCGGGTCACCCAGGGTGCAGATCTCCCAGTCGAGAATCGCTCGAACCTGGCCCTGCTCGTTCAAGACGGTGTTGTCCAGGCGGAAGTCACCGTGCACTACGGCCACTTTTTGTTGAGTAGGAATATTGGCCGCGAGTTGGTCGCCGACACTCTCGACGAGGCCGCCGTGATCGACTCCCTCAACGTGCATCTGCTCGTACTGTCCACGCCAGCGACGAATCTGGCGTTCGATGTATCCGTCGTGACGGGCGAGGTCGCCCAGTCCGGCCGAGACAACATCGACGTCGTGGAGCTGGGCCAACGTCTGGGCCAAGTTGGCGCCAATGCGGAAACGGTCACCGAGGGCGAAGGCCTCTTCGGCCTGTCGGCGGTCACGCAGAATGGCGCCTTCGACGAACTCCATGACATAGAAGGGACGCTCGTTGACTGCCTCGTCGACGCACAGCCCGAGAGGGGTGGCGACCGGAATCCCGAGTGGTGAGAGCGCGCTGATGATCGTGTGTTCGCGAACCATGTCGTGCGCGGTGGGCAAAACGTGACTGGTGGGGGGTCGGCGGAGCGCGAACTGCTTACCCGCCGCGTCGGTCACGCGGTAGGTGAGGTTGCTGCGACCGCCGGCAATCAGTTCAAATGTCAGAGGGGCTACAGCGCCGACATTCGACTCCATCCAAGCCGTGACCTGGTCGTAATTGATTCCCATTACCTCTGTGCTCATAGATGGCGAGATTAGTTGCGATTTTCACCCCCTACTTTCGCCCCCTCGAGAACCGCACCGTTAGGCTGAAGTCGTGATTGATGTCACTGACGCCACGTTTAGCCAAGAGGTCATGGAGCGCTCCATGACCACCCCCGTCGTTGTTGACCTGTGGGCCGAATGGTGTGGCCCCTGCAAGACGCTCGGGCCAATTCTTGAAAAGGTCATAGACGAGACCAACGGTGGTGTGGTGTTAGCGAAAGTCGACGTCGATGCCAACCAGCGCGTATCGCAAGCCTTTCAAGTTCAGAGCATCCCCGCGGTCTTTGCCATTGTCGAGGGCAAGATTGTTTCGCAGTTCGTCGGCGCCAAGCCGGAGAATGAAATCCGCGCCTGGCTGGCCGAATTCGCACCCGCCTCCTCACCGCTCGCCGCGCTTATTGCTCAGGGTGACGAAGCGTCGTTGACTCAAGCGATGACGTTGGATCCATCCAACGTTGATGTGCTGACGGCGCTGGCCACTCTCTGGTTGAACGAAGGTCGCTTCGAGGACGTACTGATCCTCTTGGAGCCCTACGCCACGAGTGCCGTCTTCGCGACGCTTATCGCCCGGGCTCGTATCGCCAAGGCCGGCATTGACATTTCCGGTGATATCGACAGCACGCTCGATGGACTCCTGGAGAGTGCCATCGGCGACGAAGGGGATCGAGCCAAGCTGCTGGAGATTCTCGATGCCCTCGGTCCCGAGGATCCCCGCTTTGTCGTCTACCGCCGACGTCTCGCCAATCGCCTGTACTGATGAAGCCCTACGTCCCGACCGCACCGATCGTGATGCGTCTCGGTGAGCAGGTCGTTGACGTAACGCACCGAGCGTTGGTGATGGGAATCTTGAATCGAACGAAGGACTCCTTCTTCGCGCCGGCCGCCACATTTGATCTCGACGCCTTTCTCACTCGCGCCGAACAGCTCGTTCTTGACGGAGCCGATCTGCTGGACGTGGGTGGTGTGAAGGCCGGGCCCGGTGAAGAGGTTGGCGAAACCGAGGAGCTCGAGCGCGTCGTACCGGCCGTTGAGGAACTGCGTCGCCGTTTCGATACGCCCATCAGCGTTGACACCTGGCGCGCCTCCGTAGCTGAAGCCTGTTTTGGCGTTGGTGCCGTAATCGGGAACGACATCAGTGGTTTTGCCGACGACAACTACTTGCCCGTGGCGGCCCGAGCGGGCGCCACCGTCGTGGCGACTCACATCCGTCTTCGTCCCCGCGTGGCGGACCCCAACCCGCAGTACGACGACGTCACGGCCTCAGTGAAGGAGTTTCTTCTCGAACGACGCGATCGAGCACTCGCGGCCGGTGTGGCCCCGGATCGAATCATCCTCGATGCTGGATTAGACCTGGGTAAGACGGCCGCCCAGTCGTTACAACTCCTGCGCGACTCGGCCGAGTTCGCGGCACTGGGGTACCCCTTCCTGCTCTCCGCCTCAAACAAGACATTTCTCGGTGTGATGTTCGATCTGCCCGTCACTGAACGTCGCGAACCGACGTTGGCCGCCTCGGCCCTCGGCATTACCGCCGGATGTCGCATCCTGCGGGTCCATGACGTGGCCGGTACCGTTCGCGTGCGCGACGCGGTGCAACGACTTCTCGAGGTGCGCGGTGACTGAATCGGCGATTGGCCTCTTTGGCAATAACGAGATCATCGTTAACGATGCCTTGCACGCCCTGGTGGCTGAGACGCTCAACGGTCTCGATCCGGCGATGGCCCTCGAGGACTTCACCGTCAATGACGACACTCTGACCCCTGACGAGCGCGAGAGCTTCGTTCAACGCATCGTGACCGCACTGAACACGCCACCATTCTTGGTGCCCCACCGCGTGGTCGTCGTTCGCAACGCCTACGCGCTGGCTAAGGCCAACGTCGAGGTGCTCGCCAAGTGGATCGAAGCACCAGTCCCGGAAGTCACCTTGATCTTGGCCGGTACGACCACGAAGAGCCACGCGCTCTTGAAGGTTGTGGGCCGGACTATTGACACCAGTGTGGGGTTCAAGGAGGGGGAGTCCTTCGTTAAGGAGAAGCTTCGCGACAACAATCTCCGCGTCGATCCGGCCGCCATCCCGCAGATTATGGACCGCATTGGCGAGGAAGTAGAACGCGTTGACGCACTCGCTCGCACCCTGTGGTCAGTCTTTGGCGACGCCAAAATTGGCTTCGCCGAAATCGAGCCCTACCTCGGGGCCATGGGCAACGTGCCCGAATGGGACCTCACCGACTGCATTGATCGGGGCCGCACGGCCGAAGCGGTCAAGACGGCCCGACGGATGCTGGACTCGGAGGGTCGTGTCCCAGTCCAGGTCGTGGGCATCCTGCAGCGCCACTACCTCCGTTTAGCCCAGCTCCAAAACTCGGGAGCGGCGACGACAGCGGCCGTCGTGGCACTGCTCGGGATCAAGGAGTATCCGGCGAAGAAGTTGCTCGGAACGTTTAACGCCCTGGGCACCGATCGGATTTCGCGCGCGCTTCAGCTCGTCGCTCAGGCCGATATTGACCTCAAGGGGGCGACAGCTCTCGAACCGACTTTGGTCATGGAGATTTTGGTTGCCCGTCTCGCCAAGATGAGCGAGGGAGCGGGAAGGCGCTAGGCGTTCTTTAGAGCCGCAACGCGCTTCATGAGGCCGCTCTTACGGTTGGCAGCCTGATTCTTGTGAATGACGCCCTTCGAGACGGCCTTGTCGAGACGCTGGATAGCGAGACGCAATGCCGCTTCCTCGTTCTCGGTTCCAGCAGCAGCCACGGCACTCTTGATACGGGTGCGGACTTCTGACTTCACAGCCTTGTTACGCAGACGAGAAATCTCGTTCGTCCGGATGCGCTTAATTTGGCTCTTAATATTCGCCACGTGAAAACCTCAATAACGACAGGCCGGACTTCCCGGCGGGCTATGAAATGCTAGCAGTTCCGGGAGCACGCATATTTCAGGCGGGGTAGGCGGGTAGCCTGAATCCACCGTGGCCACTCCTTTTACTCCGCTCGACCAGTCGAAAATCCGCAATTTTTCGATTATTGCCCACATTGACCACGGCAAGTCGACGCTGTCGGACCGTATCTTGGAGATCACTCACGCGGTCGACTCACGCAATATGCGGGCCCAGTACCTCGACTCCATGGATATTGAACGGGAGCGGGGCATCACCATCAAGGCCCAAAACGTCCGTGTGGAGTTTGAGGGACACATCCTGCACCTCATCGATACGCCCGGCCACGTGGACTTTGGCTACGAAGTATCTCGTTCGCTCGCCGCATGCGAGGGGGCTGTACTCCTCGTCGACGCCAGCCAGGGCATCCAGGCGCAAACGCTGGCCAACTGCTACCAGGCCATCGAAAACAATCTGGAGATTGTCGCCGTGCTCAACAAGATCGACTTGCCGGCGGCCGACCCCGATCGGTGCCGTGAAGAGCTCGATCGGGTCTTAGGCATTCCCTCTGACCAGATCTTGACCATCTCGGCCAAGACCGGTGTCGGCGTACCCGAGTTACTGCGCGCCATCGTGGACCGTATTCCCGCACCCCAAGGTGACCCCGAGGCACCGTTGCGGGGACTCATCTTCGACTCGCACTTCGATCAGTACCGCGGCGTGATTTCCTCGGTTCGCATCATGGAGGGCACGCTGCGGGCCAATCAGAAGATTCGTCTGATGCAGGCCGGTAACAACTACGACATTGAAGAGATTGGCAAGCGCACGCCAGCCATGTTGCCGCTGCCGGCGCTCGGCCCCGGTGAAGTGGGGTATCTCATCGCTGGCATTAAGGAAGTGGGCTCGGCGAAGTCTGGTGAGACCGTTACCGATGCCGTACGGCCGGCCGCCGAACCCCTCGATGGCTACCAAGATCCCAAGCCCATGGTCTTTTGTGGCATCTACCCCATCGACGGTGATGACTTGCCCGATCTGCGTGACTCGCTCGACAAGCTGAAGCTCAATGACGCGAGCATCACCTTTGAACCTGAGACCTCGCACGCCCTCGGTTTTGGCTTTCGCTGCGGCTTCCTCGGGCTGCTCCACATGGAGATTGTGCGTGAACGTCTCGAGCGCGAGTTCAACCTCTCGATTATTGCCACGGCCCCTTCGGTGGTGTACCGGGCCTACCTCACTGACGGATCCGCGCAGTACATCGACAATCCCACCGAGATGCCCGAGGTCAGCCGCATCGATCACATCGACGAGCCGATGCTGGACATCTCAATCCTCACGCCATCGGAGTATCTCGGCGCCGTGATGGACCTCTGTCAGTCCCGCCGTGGCGAGATGACCAAGATGGACTATCTCTCCGTCGAGCGCGTGGAGATTCGCTACAAGATTCCTCTGGCTGAAGTGGTGATTGACTTCTTTGACGCACTCAAGAGTCGCACTAAGGGTTACGCCAGCTTGGACTACGAGCCCGGTGAGTACATCACCAGTCAGCTGGTCCGCGTCGATCTCCTTATTAACGGGGCAGCCGTTGACGCCTTCTCGACCATTGTCCATAAGTCCAACGCCGAGTACTACGGACGACGGATGGCCGAGCGGCTCAAGGAACTCATTCCTCGCCAAATGTTTGACGTGCCGATCCAGGCGGCCATCGGAGGGCGCATCATTGCCCGTGAAACGGTCAAGGCCATTCGCAAAGACGTGCTCGCCAAGTGTTACGGCGGTGACATCACTCGAAAGCGCAAACTGCTGGAGAAGCAAAAAGAAGGCAAGAAGCGCATGAAGAACATTGGCCGCGTCGAAGTGCCCCAAGAGGCCTTCGTGGCCGCCCTCAAACTCGAGGACTAGTCAGCCGACGCGAGCCACGCCAGGGCTTCGCGGGCCAAGACCGTATGTTCGGCGATTTCAATCTGGAGATGCAGGACGGCCAGCAGTGCCGCCCATCCCAGCGCCCGCAGCTCAAGATCCCGGTCAGCGTGACCGTAGCTCTGCCAAAACCTTTCGTGCGCCTCATGTGGCAGTGACAAGAGCGCGCCACCAAGGTCCACCGCGGGGTCGCCACAGGCCAAGTCGCTGAAGTCAATGAGACCCACCAGCTCTTGGTCGTCGAAGATGAGGTTGCCGAGGTGAACGTCACCATGAATCCACACCGGGTCGTCGGCGAAGGCTTGGGCGGTCAGCGCTCGCTCGAAGTGACGTGCAACAATCGCCGCATGCTCGGGCCCCACGGCCGCGAGCCGAGTCTGGAGATTTTCACGCCGGTTCTCGAGCGGCACACCCCGAAGGGGGTTGTGTGGTGCGTCAGGAGGTGCGGTGCGATGGAGGGCTCGGAGCGAGGTGGCCAGTGTCTCGGCGCTCGCGGCTCGAATGTCGAACGAAGAGTCAAAACCGGTGCGGCCGTCCACGAAGTGGGTGACGCTCCACGGGTAGGGGAACATCTCTGTGGGTTCTCCGGCGAAGAGAACGGCCGGGCTTTGGACGGGGAGGGGACCGGCCGCTTCGTTCAACCAGCGTTGCTCTGTGCGCAGGGCGGCGACTGCCTCTTGGCGACGGGGGAGACGAACGGCCCGATGACCCACGCGCCAGATTTCACTATCAAATCCCCGAGCCCAATACCAAGGTGTCTCCGCGGCGGGCCACGGGGAACTGGCCATCAGCGAGCGGACGATTTCGGCATCAATCGTGACATCGGCGTGGGGAAGTCCCGGCATGATCGCCTCCTTTATTCAGGCTAGAGCGCGCTCGTTAGGACTCTGGGCGCCGGGATTCAAGAAGCACGATTTCTCTGGCACTCGGTAGGATTGAGTGCCAGAAGGAGGATCCATGTCGCGCCGCGCACCACTCAACACCCCAGAATCAGCCGACGACATGGATGCTCGCAAGGCCGCCGTCCTGGCTGCCGTCGTCACGGCGCACATCGATACCGCCCATCCCGTTGGTTCTCAGACAATTCACGACTCGGCCGGCATTTCAGCGTCCCCGGCCACGATTCGCAGCGAGCTGGTCGCCCTGGAGCGTTCCGGGTACCTCCAGCAGCCCCACACGTCGGCCGGTCGAGTACCGACCGAAAAGGGCTATCGCTACTTTGTTGATCACCTCGGTCGAGGCAAACTCTCGCCACCCAAAGTGCAACAGCTCAGCTCGTTCATCGGCTCCGTGCAGGGCGAGCTGAAGTCGGTCTACGAACAGATTTCGACCAAACTCTCGGACGTCACGCGGTACCCCGCAGTGATCGTCGGACCGGGTCACATCAACACCACCGTTCGCGACGCCCACCTCGTTGACTTTGGTCAACGTCGCATTCTGATTGTCCTCACCATGTCGGATATGGATGTTCAGAAGTTGACGGTATCTCTCGATTTTGACGTTTCAACGCAGGACGTGACCGAAGCAGCGCAACAGCTCAAGGCACTCCTCATCGGTACGACCGTCCGTGACCGATTTGAGTTGCCGGCCGTCTCGACGACTCCGGCACGATTGGTGCGCCACGCCGTTGAGGCCATCTGGAGCGAAGCGGGTGAGACCGAAGGCGAGCAGGTCTTCGTTGGCGGTACCGCCAAAGTGGCCGACTCCTTCGACACCCTGGAGACGACTCGTCAGGTGCTCGACGTCTTGGAGAAACAGCTGGTCATTGTTTCGCTGTTCAAAGATCTTCTCCAGCGTGGAGCGTCCGTCTCAATCGGTTCCGAGCACGGCTACCTCCCTTTGGCCGAATGTGCCGTTGTGGTGGCTCCGCTCACCATCGATGGTCAAAGCGCCGGAGCCGTTGGACTCCTGGGTCCGACGCGTATGAAGTACGGCGAAGCGATTGCCGCGGCCGACGTGGTGTCCGAACAACTCGCCGGTCGCTTGAGCGTGGAGGCCCAGCGTGGCTAGCCCCAATCTCTACGAGTTGCTCGAAGTTGACGGTTCCGTATCGAACGATGACCTGAAGAAGGCCTACCGGCGACTCGCTCGCCAGTATCACCCCGACGCCAATCCCGGTGACACTCAAGCCGAAGCGCGCTTCAAGGAGATTTCTCAGGCCTACGAGATTCTGTCGGACCCTGACCGGCGGGCCCACTATGACCGCTTTGGATCGGATGTTAACGGCCAACCCGGTTTCGACGGTGGCTCCGTGCAGGACCTCTTCGACATGTTCTTTCAGGGTTTTGGTGGCGGCGGACAACGTCGTAGCGGTCCGCAGCCCGGTCCCGATGCCGAAGTCTCTCTCCGTATTACGTTGCACGAGGCGGCATTTGGCATAAGTCGTGAAGTAACCGTGACTCTTCCGGTCGCTTGCTCGCACTGCGACGGCAAGGGCGCAGCGCCCGGCACATCGGCCAAGACTTGCGGCACCTGTAACGGTGCCGGTCAAGTGCGTCGGGTTCGCAACTCCATGCTCGGACAGATGGTGACCGCCTCACCGTGTGACGCCTGTGGTGGTTACGGCAGCACGTTTGCATCACCCTGCACCGAATGTCGTGGTGAGGGCCGCCGGAACGAAAAGAAGACCATCACGATTGCTGTACCGTCGGGTATCGAGCACGGCTCCACCATGCGACTCAGTGGTTACGGCCCGGCCGGCCAGCGCGGTGCGCCAAACGGCACCCTCTTTGTTCACCTCTTGGTGGAAGATGACGATCGCTTTGAACGCAATGGTGACGATCTCCATCACGAGGCCACCATCTCCTTCACCCAGGCCGTCCTCGGTGGCACCGTCATCGTCCCGACGCTGGAAGATGACGAAGTTGTCACGATCCCTCCGGGCAGCGCCCACGGGACAATCCTGCGAGTCCGCGAAAAGGGCGTTCCCCATATGCGCCACCGCGGACGGGGCGATCTCTATGTTCACTTGGCCATTGAGGTTCCATCAGACTTGGACCAGAATGCCGAGAGCATCCTCCGCGAGTTTGCGGCGGCGCGGGGGGAAGATGTAGCTGAGGCGGCGCACGGTCTGTTCTCACGGAAGAAGGCGAGCAAGAAATGAGTCTCAAGGATTTCGAGCGACGCGTTGATGCGTTGACGCAAATGCGCGTGGTCGACGTAACAACTCCCGTGCTGAGCAAAGACGATGCCCACCACCTCTTTAAGGTGTTGCGAGCTGACGCCGGTGAGGAGATCGTCGTGACTGACGGTCAGGGCAAGTGGGCTTTCGCCGCCGTGGGCGACAAGGTCATCACCCGGACGTCGGAAGTCGAAGAGGATCCGGAGCCGTACCCCACGGAACTGTTCCTCGTGCCGTTGAAGGGCGACAAGTCGGAACTCGCCGTATCGAAGTTGGTGGAGCTCGGTGTCACGAGCATCACGCCAGTTATCTCAGCTCAGATGTCTGTGAAGTTCAGGGGTGAGCACCGCGACAAGATTCTCGATCGCTGGCGCCGCATTGCCGAAGAGTCGAGTGGCCAGTGTCGCCGGACCTACGACATTGTCATCAAGGATCCGGTGAACGTCAGTGACGTTCCGTTGGATGTCGCCGTAGCTGAACCTGGTACCACCGGATCACTTCGCGGCGTTCGCGCTATCGCAATTGGACCTGAAGGTGGCTGGGCGGCCGATGAATGGCCCCAGAACCAGGCCCGCATTGGGCTCGGTAATACCGTCCTGCGTGGTGAGACGGCGGCCATCGTGGCGGCCACCCTGCTCGTCCTGCGCGGCGAAGGTTGGGCGGTGACGTCGTATGAAGGCGCCGTTCGGAATAATGGCTTTATTCAATGAGTGACTGTCTTTTTTGCAAAATCGTCGCCGGCGATATCCCCTCGACCATGGTGGCGGAAAACGACGTGGCGTACGCCTTTGACGACATTGCCCCCACCGCACCGGTACACGTCCTGGTCATCCCCAAACACCACATCACGAGTGCCGATCACCTGCCGAGCGATCACAACGGAATCTTGGACGAAATGGCTCTCTTGGCCCAGCACGTGGCCGACGTCAAAGGTATACGCGAGTCGGGCTACCGTCTCGTTATGAACGTGGGCCGTGATGGACAGATGACTGTCCCTCATCTCCATCTCCACGTCATTGGTGGACGTCTTATGGAGTGGCCCCCCGGATGAGTTTGCCTTCGTCGGACGGAACGTTCGATACGGTCACGACCTACGTGCCCAATACCAATCTGATGTCGGGCCTGCTCGGCCCCCGCGACGAGTATCTCCGTGTTATTGAAGCGGCCTTCCCCGCGGTGGCCATTCGAGTGCAGGGTAATCAGATTGCCGTCACGGGGCCGGATGCGCCTCGGGTGCTGCGCCTCTTTGATGAACTTGTTCTTCTGCTCGAGAGTGGTCAATCGCTCGATGCCACCAAGATTGCGCGCACTGTCGACATGGTCTTGGACGATCTACGCCCCAGCGAGGTGCTCCGCCACGAAGTTATGCGCGGAGCCAAGGGCAAAGCCATCCGTCCGAGTACGGCCGGACAAAAGAGATACAGCGACGCCATAAGTAGTTCGACGGTGACGTTCGGTATTGGTCCGGCCGGAACCGGTAAGAGCTATCTCGCCGTGGCCGCTGCCGTTCAAGCTCTCCAGCACCGACAGGTGCAGCGCATCATCCTGACTCGTCCCGCCGTGGAGGCAGGGGAGCGACTGGGATTTTTGCCGGGTGACCTGATGGCCAAGGTCGACCCCTACCTGCGACCCCTCTACGACGCCCTGCACGAGATGCTCGGGGCTGATGGGACCATGCGTCTCATGGAGAAGGGCACCATTGAAGTGGCGCCGCTGGCCTTTATGCGAGGACGGACCCTTAACGACTCCTTCATCATCTTGGACGAAGCGCAGAATACGACGCCCGAACAGATGAAGATGTTTCTCACCCGCATTGGCTACGGCTCTAAGGCCGTAGTGACGGGCGACCTCACTCAGGTCGACTTAGGTGGTGGTCGCAGTGGATTAACGCTGGTAGAGAAAATTCTGGCCGGTGTCCCCGATGTCAGTTTTGTGCATCTCACTGCAAGGGACGTCGTTCGTGCCAAGATTGTCGCCGACATCGTCGCCGCATATGACCGCCACTCCTCATGACCATTGACCTCTTCGTAAGTGACGAACAAGATCACATTGTGATGGACCTCGAACGCTGGTCGGCGCTCGCCCAGGCGGCCCTCCGAGAGGAAGGCGTCCGCGGTGATGTGGAAGTCTCTCTGATTTTCTCGGACGAGCCAACAATCGCCGATCTGAACGAACGGTTCATGGGCAAGAGTGGCCCCACCGACGTCTTGAGTTTTCCGATTGACGACGAACCACTCCAGAGTGGTCGTTTCCCTGATTCCGGGGGAACGGGACCAGGGGAGCCCATCGCTCCAATGATTCCCCAGCTGGTTGGCGACATCGTCATTTGCCCCAGCGTGGCCGAGCGTAACGCCGTCGACCACGAAGTTACTTTTGAAGACGAGATTGCCCTACTGGTCGTCCACGGGGTTCTCCACCTGCTCGGTTGGGATCACATGGAAGACGATGAAGCTGAGCGCATGGAAGCTCGTGAACAAGAGATTTTGAAACGTCACTATCGCCTAAGGATTGTTAAGTGATCGCAGCCGCCTGGAAATCAACCGACACCGCCTTGACGGTGACGGTCATAGCCCTTCTGTCGTTGTCGGGCTTCTTCGCCCTGGCCGAGACGGCGCTGGTGCGCATGTCTCGATCCAAGGCTGCGGCCCTGCACGACGAACGGCTGCGAGGCGCTGCAGCGCTTGAGCGGCTCGCGAGTTCGCCGGACAAGTTTCTGAATCCACTGCTCTTGCTGATCCTCGTCTGTCAGTTAGTTTCCGCAACGCTGGTCGGCGTCCTCGCCGAGCACCAGTTCGGTGCTGCCGGTTTGATTGTGGCGACCGTGCTGGAAGTCGTCGTCATCTTCGTGATCTTCGAGGCCATCCCCAAGAACTTCGCCGTCATGCACTCGGACTCCTCTGCGCTGTTTGCGGCCCCCATCATTGAGATCATCCTGAAGTTCTGGCCCATCAAGTGGATCTCCTTCGTCCTGCTGAGCTTGGCGCACGCGGTACTGCGACCATTTGGAAGCGTCGAAGATGGTCAGAAGGTCACTGAATCAGAGATCATCGCCATGGCGTCCGTGGCTCACTCGGACGCTTCGATTGACCGATCAGAACGAGACTTCATTCGCTCCATGTTGCTCATGGGCGTCACCATCGTGCGCGAAATCATGATTCCCCGAATTGACATGCTGACGGTCAGGTCCGAGCAGACGGTGCAGGAAGTCCTCGACTACGCCGTGAGTGAAGGTCGCACCCGATTCCCCGTGCTCGGCGAGGATATTGACGACATCGTGGGCGTGGTCAACCTGCGCTGGCTGTTGAAAGAACTGAAGAAGGGCAACGGCGCCAAGGCCCTGTCTGAACTGAAGATGAACGAGCCAACCTTCGTACCGGAAACCCGCAAGGTGGACACGTTGATTAAGGAGTTCCGCGGATCTAAGACGCACCTCTTCATCGTCGTCGACGAATACGGCTCGACTGCCGGCATCGTCACTCTGGAAGATGTTCTCGAGGAAGTGGTCGGTCAGATTATTGACGAACATGACGAAGAGGCCGTTGAAATAGAAGTTGACGAAGAGGCGCCCCTCCCATGGCCCCGCATCGTTAACGCCCGTCTCAACATCGAAGACGTGAATGATCGCATGAAGATGGCCCTACCGATGGGTAGCTACGACACTGTGGCCGGCCTGGTTCTCGATGTCTCCGGTGGCGTGCCGGAAGTCGGCGACGTTTTTGAGGCCGGCCAGTACGCCATTACCGTGGACAAGATGGACCGACACCGCGTTGAACAGGTTTCAATCGAACTCATTGCTGACGAGTCGTGACACGCTCCGGCTTCGTCGCCATTCTGGGTCGACCCAACGTTGGCAAGTCAACGCTGCTCAATGCCATTGTGGGGGCCAAGGTGTCGATTACCTCATCGACACCACACACCACGCGTAATCAAGTCCGTGGAATTTGGACGGAAGGCGATGTGCAGGTCATCTTCGTTGACACGCCCGGTATCCACCGCCCTAAGTCGTCCCTCGGTGGACGAATGAACAACACGGCTCGGGCGTCGACGTCGGGAGTCGACATGGTCGTGGGCGTCATCGAGGCCCGCGGCGAAATCGGGCCCGGGGACCGCCAAGTGCTTTCAGCCATGCTGGAGGCAGCCGGAGAGCATGGACCGCTGCCTCTCGTGCTGGTCAACAAGATTGACCGCACGGCCCATGAAGATATTGCCAAGCACCTCTTGGCGGCCACTGTCGTCATTGACGAGCTCGCTGAGAAGTTGGGCGCCCAAAAGGCCGCCAAGCGCGTCGAATACTTTCCGCTCTCAGCCAAGATTGGACGAGGGGTGCCAGAGTTCGTAGAGTTCGTCGCCGCCCGCATGCCGGAAGGCCCCTTCTTTTACCCCGAGGACGAAGTTAGCGATGTTTCGGAGATGCACTACATCGCGGAATTAGTTCGTGAGCAACTCTTCCGCAAGATGCGCGAGGAGATTCCCCACTCGTTGCACTGCCGTGTGGCCGAGTACGAGTTCCCCAATGTCACTGTCGAGATTTTGGTTGAGCGGGATTCGCAAAAGGGCATGGTCATCGGCAAGGGCGGTCTCGTGCTCAAGGACGTCGGCACGGAAGTTCGCAAGCAGATGCCCGAGGGCACCTTTTTGGAGCTACGTGTGCGTGTCGAGCCAGGCTGGCAGGGTCGCGACGAGATGCTGGACCGGTTCGGCTACTAGTGGAGTTTGCCGTTCGTCCCGTGGCGGTAGTTCGAAACAGTCGAACGGAAGCCATCGACGATCAGTGGAACAGCATTACGTCAACAATCGAACTTCTCGATGGCGTGCCCTCGACGTCTCTAATAGGGCTCGATACCTTTAGCCACATTGAACTTCTCTTCGTGGCCGACCGTGCGAGTGATGTTCCCCCGGCCCCGTGGAGTCGTCGTCCCCGCGGTAATCCCGAGTGGCCCGAAGTGGGCATATTTGCCCAACGTAACAAGGACCGCCCCAACCGGCTCTTAAGCTCGATCGCTACCATCGTCAACGTTCGCGAACGTGCGGTGGTCGTGACGGGGCTCGATGCCATCGACGGCACACCGGTGCTCGACATCAAACCCGTCTTTACTTGGTCGGGACCACAGGGACCGCTCGTGACCCCTCAGTGGAGCGACGATCTCGGAGAGAACTACTTCTAAATCGTCTCGAGGAAGGCTTCGGCCTCAGTGCGATCAATCGTGCGCTTCATTGGTGGCAGTCGCTTGAGAATCTGGTGGCGATACGAAGCCGTGGCCAGGCGATTGTCAAAGACGGCGACGACCCCTCGGTCTTCGGCGGAGCGAATCAGCCGCCCGACTCCCTGGGCCAGCATCATCGTCGCACGCGGTAGGTCGACTTCGTAAAAACCGCGGTCACCCGCCCGTTCTCGGCGAGCCTTGCCCACGGGATCGGTCGGTGGCTGAAAGGGCAGTCGATCAATTGTGACGAGTGAGAGTGACTTGCCCGGGACGTCCACGCCCTGCCAGAAGCTGGCCACGGCGAAGAGGCTGGCCGACTCGTCATCACGGAACTTCTCGAGCAGGGTGGCCTTGGCCCGTGAACCCTGGACCAGCACGGGAGTCTTGATGCGCTTGGCCACCTCGGCCGCCGTCGCCTCCATGTACTTCTTATTTGTGAAGAGGGCCAATGTCCGCCCACCCGCGGCGTTGATGAGGTGCACGAGTTCTTCCAACATCGCGGGGGTGTACTGCAGTTCATCCTTGCGATCCGGCAAATGCTTGGCGACGTAGAGCAACGAGTTCTCGGGATAGTTAAAGGGACTCGAGACGGTGAGTTTGTCCGTGTTGTCGGCCGGCAGACCCAGATTCTTAGCCAACGTGTCGGGGATTGTGGCCGAGGTAAAGATGGCCGTGATGGAGGGCCAGAGGGAGTCTCGCAACAGCTCGCCCACGGTGATCAACGACAAGTTGATAATTGCTTCGTTACCCTCACGGGAGATCCAAATCAGTTCATCGGCGCCGAGCTTTTGGATGCGATCGAGGTCGCCGAGTAGGTGGGTGACCGCTTGATTCGCTCGGATGCGCTTCACTTCGCCACCGGAGTCAGCGCCCGATGGCTTCATGGCATCCTGGAGGCCGTTGAGGGCCGCAGCAATGGAGGCGAGTTCCAGGGTGGTCTCGTCAGAAAGTCCTTCGACAACACCAAGCTCGATCTGCAAGTCGAGGTGCTCGCCCAGGCGATCGGCCGCATCGAGGAGTGGCTTCAGGCCGTCACGTTGACTCGGCGGCAAGAGCATGCGAACGAGTCCGACCGTCGCTCGGATACGGGAAGGTTCGATGGTGGTGCCCAGAAGTCGGGCCAGGATGTCCTGAACTTCGTGGGCCTCGTCGAAGACCACGACGTCGTGCATCGGCAAAATATTTCCATCGGTTGCTAGGTGGGCACCGTAGAGCGCGGTGTTGACGATGATGACATCGGCCGCGGCCGCCCGCTCCTTGGCCAGCTCGGCGAAACACTCATTGCCGTACTTGCACTGAACCTTGCCAATGCACTGCTGGGGATTTACCGAGACGGTGCGCCAAGCCCGCTCGTCAACCTCAAAGGTCAGTTCATCGCGCTCACCGCTCGAGGTCTCTTGGGCCCAGTCCATGATTCGACGGACCTGATCAACCATGGTGGTGGGCACTTCTTCAACTTCGTCAAAGGTGCCCTGATTTCCCGAGGGACCGACCTCTTCGGCCTTTTGTAAACAGAAGTAGTTGCTTCGTCCCTTGAGGACCGCGGTGCTGAGCCCACGGGCCCGAGCCGCGACGAGTGGGGCATCCTTCTCGGCGAGTTGGTCTTGCAGGTTTTTGGTGGCCGTAGCAATGACGACACGTCGTCCCGAAATAGCCACTGGCGTCAGGTAGGCCAACGACTTACCGACACCGGTGCCGGCCTCAACGATGAGATGGCGCTTGCGAGTCAGAGCTGTGGCGACAGCCTCGGCCATCTGTTGCTGACCTTCCCGACTTTCACCCCCACCCGGCAGGGCAGTGGTTATGGCATTTAAGAGCTCCAGAGTCGCTTCGGTCGAGACTTCTACGACGTCGGCGTCGAGAAAGATGCCTCCTTCGTCGCCGGGTTCGACGTACGGGAAATCCTCATCGGGATCGAAGCTTTTCACAAGGGAACACTAGGGGTTGACCACGACGTTCTCCGGGTCCATTGTCCACTAGGTTTTTCACGTGCCAGATCCTCGCCCAACACCACTTCCTTCTTGGTTGGACTTAGCCCGAATGCCGCGACATGTTGCGGTAGTGATGGATGGCAACGGACGTTGGGCGCAAAATCGTGGACTGGCTCGTACGGAGGGTCACGCCGCGGGCGAGGAGGCGCTGGTCGATGCGGCCTACGGGGCCCTGGCGGCCGGCATCGAAGTCTTGACCGTCTACGCCTTTTCTACTGAGAACTGGCGTCGCCCCGTCGACGAAGTTCGCTACTTGATGGGTTTTAATGAGTCCCTTCTAAAGCGTCGCCGTGATGAACTCAATGCCGAAGGGGTGAAGATCACCTTCAGTGGTCGCCGCGACTGGCGGGTGCCCCGTCGTGTTCTTAAGAACATGGACGAGGCGGCCGAACTAACGAAGAACAACAAGGTCATGACCTTGAACATGGCCTTCAACTACGGGGGCCGAGCAGAAATCGTCGACGCCGTGAAGAAGTTGGTCGAGGACAAGGTCCCGGCCCACAAGATTGACGAAAAAGCCATTCGCTCTCGCCTCTACCACCCCGAGTTCCCCGACCCGGATTTGATGGTGCGCACCTCGGGCGAGTTCCGAATCTCCAACTACCTACTCTGGGAGATTGCCTACTCCGAACTGGTCTTCACCGACGTGCTGTGGCCCGACTTTCGACGTGAGCACCTCTACGAGGCCGTGCGTGAATATCAAAATCGTGAGCGCCGTTTCGGAGGAGTGGAACAGTGAAGTGGCGCAGCCTCGGCATCGTGCTCGGCGGGCTTGCCTACCTGTTGCTCTGGGGCATTGCCCTGAACGGCGGTTCTCGCTTGGTCGCCCCGCTCACTATCCCCATCGTCCTCGCCGTCTTGGTGGGTGGGGGTAATTGGCTCAACAACTTCATGGGCATTAAGCGCAAGCCTCAAGAATTTCGGAAGCGCAACGACGAACGGTGAACACGATTCGAGACGAAGCCATCGTGCTTCGGACGTATAAATCGGGGGAGTCGGATCGCGTGGTGGTGCTGTGGACAAAGTCCCACGGCAAACTCCGGGGAATCGCTAAGGGCGTACGCAAGACGACCAGCAAATTAGGCAGCGGTCTGGAAGTGATGGCCCACGTTGACATCCTGCTGGCCGAGTCCAAGGGCGAGCTCTACCAGGTACGCCAAGTGCAACACGTGAATCGATTCTCTACAGTGCGACAGGACTTTGATCGACTCTCGGCCGGTCTCGCCCTCGTGGAAGTGGTCGATGCCGTGCCGACTGACAATGTGCCCGACGAAGAGATTTTTACGATGTTGGCGAGAGCACTCCTCTCACTCGATAACGAAGAGTTCGCCCCCTTTCTCGTGCCGTCCGCATTTTTCTTCAAGATGTTGGCCCTCGATGGGTCAATGCCCCAATTGGCCGAGTGTGTGAGTTGTGGGGCGGGCGATCCACTCGTTTCGTTCAACGCCGAAGTTGGCGGCCTGCTCTGCGCCGCCTGTCGATCGGGTCGTCCGGTATCGAGGGACGCCGTGGTTCTTCTTCGCCGTCTACTCCAGGGCGATCTGGCCGGCGTTCTTCGGGAGGGAACTACTCCCGGGACGAGCGAAGTCGTCGGGCTAGCGAGTGAAGCGATTGAACAGCACTTCGGCAAGCGACTGAAAGTGGCTCGGTCGCTCAATCAGATGCTGCCCCCCGAAGGATTCCAGTAAGGTCCCGCTGTCCATGAGTCACCCACCCGTTATCTTCTGGTTTCGCCGCGATCTTCGTCTGGCCGATAACCCCGCGTTGCTTGCCGCAGTAGCGGCGGGCGGTGTGAGCGGTGTGCTCCCGCTGTTCATCGTGGACGACCGCATTGTGAAGTCGGCGGGCCCGACCCGAGTCCAATTCCTACAGGACACCCTGGCGGCACTTAACGATTCCATGGGTCATCAGCTCGTTGTGCGACACGGCTCACCGCTGGAGGTTCTCCGCACGGTGATGGCCGAGTCGGGTGCAACCCAGATATTCGTGACTCAAGATTTCTCCCCGTTGGGCGTACAGCGAGATAGTGCCATCCGTCGAGAGCTGTCTTCGGCACAACTCCACGAAGTCGGCACTCCCTACATTGTCCCGCCCGGTTCGATTTTCTCCAAGAGTGGTGAGCCCTTCAAGGTCTTCACGGCCTTTCGGCGAATGTGGGATACCTTCGAAATCGCTCGACCACTCGACGTCCCCATTAACCCGACGTGGTTCAAGGCCGCGAGTGAACCGCTCGATGGTCTGATCGCGCAGTCGGGGCGCACTATTCCCGACTACTTCGGAACGTTGGCGGCGCTACCCAGTGCTCGACCCACCGCAGCTGGCGAGGCTGAAGCGCACCGCCTCCTGGAGCTCTTTCAAGACCACGTTGACGCCTACGCCATAAATCGCAATCTCCCGGGTCTCGACGGCACATCGATGCTGAGTCCCCACCTTCGATTTGGCACGATTCATCCCCGCCAGGTTGCCGATGCGCTCATTGGCGAGAGCGAGGACCGCCGCGTCTTCCTCTCGGAAATCGCGTGGCGCGAGTTCTACGCCGATGTGCTCTTCCACAACCCCCAGTCGGTCTCCGCCGTACTGCAGCCCACGATGCGCCACCTACCCGTTGACCGCGATGCCGCGGCCGTCGAGCGATTCCAAACGTGGGCGCGAGGCGAGACGGGCTACCCACTGGTCGACGCCGGGATGCGCCAACTCCTGGCGACGGGCTGGATGCATAATCGCGTACGCATGGTGGCCGCTTCATTTTTAGTGAAGCACCTCCACCTGGATTGGCGTTGGGGCGCCCAGTGGTTTATGTGGCGACTCATTGATGGTGACATTGCCTCCAATCAGCACGGTTGGCAGTGGGCGGCGGGGACTGGTACTGACGCTGCTCCCTATCACCGAGTCTTTAATCCGACGTTGCAAGCGGAGCGGTTTGACGCCGACGGAACCTACGTCCATAGGTGGATACCGGAACTAGCGGCCGTCGGTGCGCCCCAGTGTCTGCAGCCCGGTGGTGGAGAGGGACTCTTGGCCCCACCCGACTACGCCCGTCCAATGATCGACGCCAAGACCGAACGGGACGAAGCACTGCGACGTTTCGCGCTCGCTCGGGAACTGGCCGGACCCAAGCATGCCTGATTTCGGTGTTTATATTCACGTGCCCTTCTGCGCGCACCGCTGTGACTACTGCGCCTTTGCGACCTACTCCGATCGTGACCATCTCATGGTCGACTACGTCGAAGCCGTTCTGCAGGAGATTGCCCGAGCCGTAGCCGATGGTTTAGCCCCGGCCGACACCATCTTCTTCGGCGGAGGCACGCCGTCCCGGCTGCCCGCTGAAGAACTGCTTCGAATTCTGGACGCCATTCCGAAGGCCACGGACGTCGAAGTGACCGTGGAGTGCAATCCCGAAGATGCCACACCTGAACGCCTGAGCGCCTACCGGGCCGGTGGGGTAACGCGGATGAGTTTCGGGGTGCAGTCGACCCAAGCGGCCGTCCTGGCCGACTTGGGACGCCGTCACGGGACAATGGCGCACGAACAGGTAAGTCGAGTCGTGAACGAGGCCGGTTTTGCTACCTGGAACATGGACCTCATCGTCGGTTCCCGCGCCGAATCACTCGACGATGTCCGAGCCACGGTCGGCGACATTCTCAATCTCCCCTTTCCTCCTCCGCATATCAGCTGCTACGTCCTCACACCCGAACTGGCGACGCCACTAGGACAAGACCCCGAACGGCATCCCGATGAAGATGACTCTGCCGATGCGTACGACGTCGTGGGAGAGATGTTGGCCGAGGCTGGATTTGAGTGGGAGGAGATCTCAAATTGGGCGCAGCCCGGCCACGAGTGTCGACACAATCACGTGTACTGGGATCATGGTAACTACGTGGGTTTTGGCTCCGCCGCCCACTCGCACGTTGATGGTTTGAGGTGGTGGAACGTTCGTACCCCCGATCGCTACATCGCGATGCTCCAAGAAGGGTTACTTCCTCGAGGCGGGGAGGAAGTGGTTGCCCCGGCGGCCCAAGAGTTCGAAGCCCAATCGCTGGCACTGCGTACGCGCAAGGGAGTTCCCATCGAGGCCTTCGCTTCGCTTGATGAGATTGCCCACCTCATTCGCATTGAAGGGTCGAACGTTGTCTTAAGCGAACGGGGACGACTCGTGGCCAATCAGGTAATCCTTCGCTTACGTTCTTCAGAGATGCCAGAGGCGTCCGGTAGCCTGTAGGGCATGTCCGACGTCGAAGCAACCCCAAATCCCGAACTCTTAGACAAGGTCATTAATCTGGCCAAGCGTCGGGGATTCGTCTTCCCTTCGGCGGAAATTTACGGGGGTTTCCGCTCCACGTACGACTACGGCCCCCTCGGCGTACTCCTGCTTCGCAACGTGAAGAATGCCTGGTGGCGCTCGATGGTCCAACTCCGCGACGACGTCGTTGGTTTGGACGCCGCCATTCTTTCGCCCCCGGCCGTATGGGCCGCCTCGGGTCACCTCGCCACCTTTACTGATCCCCTGGTGGACTGCAAGCAGTGCAATGAGCGACTTCGCGAAGACCAGATTGATGGCATCTGCCCCAAGTGTGGCAGCCGCGACCTGACCCCGGCTCGAGCCTTCAATCTGATGTTTAAAACCCACGCCGGTCCCATCGAAGATGATGGCGCCGTGGCCTACCTCCGTCCCGAAACGGCGCAGGGAATGTTCACCAACTTCCTGAACGTGCAAGTCACGACGCGCAAGAAGCCCCCGTTTGGTATCGCTCAGGTCGGTAAGTCCTTCCGTAATGAGATCACGCCGCAGAACTTCGTCTTTCGAACTCGCGAGTTTGAACAGATGGAGATGGAGTACTTCGTGCCGCCGGCCGAATCACCCAAGTGGTTCGACTACTGGATTGACGAGCGTTACAACTGGTACCAGGCGCTCGGTATCGATAAGTCGAAGATCCGGATTCGCCACCACGACCCCGATGAGCTCAGTCACTACTCAACCGGTACGGCCGACATTGAGTTCCTCTTCCCGTGGGGCTGGGGTGAACTGGAAGGCGTCGCCAATCGCACCGACTTTGACCTCAAGGCCCACTCGGCCGCCAGCGGGACCAAGTTGGAGTACTTCGACCAAGCCAGCAACGAGCGCTATACCCCTCACGTCATCGAACCGGCCGCCGGAGCTACCCGGGCCATGATGGCGTTCTTGCTCTCGGCCTACGAAGAGGACGAAGTGGGTGGGGAAGTGCGTACCGTGCTGCGTCTCCACTGGCGACTCGCCCCCTATCAGGTGGCCGTACTGCCACTCTCAAAGAAGCCCGAACTTGAAGCAGTGTCGCGTGAGGTGCTCACGATGTTGCAGAATCACTTCATGGTGGACTACGACGTGACCCAGTCGATTGGTAAGCGCTATCGCCGCCAGGACGAGGTCGGGACCCCATTTTGCGTGACCATTGACTTCGATTCACTCGAGGACAACGCCGTAACACTGCGGGATCGGGACACTACCGAGCAGGTTCGAGTGCCAATTGCGGAATTACTCGGGGTGATTACCAATCGCATGAATTAGGTGGCACAATGTGGTGTGCGCGTCGCCACGAAAACTTTTCTAGAGAGTCGAGCGAGGCGAATCAATCTCGGCACTCTGGCTGTGGTCTCGGCGTACTTCGGCTACTCCTTTGCCCTCTACAGCAAGCTGGGGTTTCTGAATCGCCACCGCATTACCTTCTCAGCGACCGGCGATAACGCTCAGCAAGTCTGGTTTCTGGCGTGGCCGGCCCACGCTCTGCGCAGTGGCCTGAACCCCTTTTCGAGCACGGCCTTGGATGTTCCCTACGGCATCAACCTGCTTTCCAATACCTCGATGCCCCTCCTCGGAATTCTCTTCGCACCGGTGACGTGGCTGTTTGGAGCGACGGCCACTTACAACCTCCTCCTGCAGTTGGCTCTCGGCGCCAGTGCGACTGCCGCCTACTTCGTGGCTCGCAAACTACAGATGTCCCAGTGGGCCTCATTCGTCGTCGGACTGCTCTACGGATTCTCAAGCTTCTTTATTTCTCAGGGACAGGCCCACCTCTTCTTGACCTTTGCTCCTGTGCCGCCGCTCGTCTTTTGGCTGCTGTGGCGGATTGTCATTCAAGATTGACCCATCCGCAAGCTCGCAGTGAGTCTGGGAGTCCTACTGGCCCTCGATCTCTTGATCTCCGCCGAACGAGTTGTCATGATGCTCTTCGTGGGCGGCTTAGCCCTCCTGGTGGCTGCAACATTTGCCTCACCCGAACAACGGAGCGTGGCAGCAGGTGGGCTACGGCGCGCGTTTCTGCCTCTGGTTGTCACCGCACGATCACTCGGGATTGCCCCCGTTTGCTTTAGCCTCTTTGGACCCTGGGGCGTGCGAGGCAATCCCCATCTCTGGACGGCCCAGCATCACGGTGACCTTTTAGAGTTCGTCCAGCCCAATGTCTGGTATCGACCGATTGCCAACTGGGGTCGCATCCAGAGCGATCCATTGCTCGGGGCCAGCCTCGAGCGCAGCTTCTATATCGGCATCCCTCTCCTCCTCGTGGTGGTCTACGCGGCTTGGCGGTACCGATCCTTCGTAATTACGCGCATTGCGGCCGTGCTCTTTTTCTTGACGAGTGCGCTGGCTCTCGGTAGCACTTTTTGGATTAACGGGCACGACACCGCGTTCCCCACGCCGTTTGCGTGGACCACTCACGTCCCATTTCTCTCGGCCATCATTCCGACGCGCTACATGCTCTTTGTGTCGCTCATCGTCGCATTTGGCGCGGGAGTCGCTCTGGACGGTTGGCGTCAATCAGCGGCGAGGCGGACCGGAGTACGTCGAGTCGCGCTAGGTATCGGAGCTGGACTGCTCTGCATCGCCCAGGCGTGGTGTTTCGTCCCAGCGGCCCGCTTCACTGCAGATTCAACGGACGTATCTTCGTGGTTTCACACTTCGGAATTCCGATCCGTGGTCGCCCCTGAGAGTCACATCCTCTTTTACCCTTACCCCAATCCTTTCTTCAATCACGCCATGTTGATTCAGGCCGACACTGAGATGCGGTTTGAGATCGCGGGTGGCCAAGCCATCATTGGGGACAAAGATGGTCACAACCAGGGCATCACCATGAACGAACCGTGGCAGGTTCCGACAGTCTTCATGAGAGCCCTTTGGGGTCTTTCGACTGGTGCGTCTCTGACGGGTACGACGAATGGCACCCTGCCGGGCCTTTCTCATGTGATGCCACCCCGTAACGAGGCGACGGCCGCTGCCTTCCGCGAATACGTTCGCCGCTATGAGATATCGACCATCATCGTCACGCCCTTTGGTATCGAGAGCGACCTGGTCGTGGACTACCTCACCGACGCCTTCGGCCCACCGAAGACGCGGTCGGCCGGCGAAATTCGGTATTGGCAGGTTGGGTCTTAAGACCTACAGGGCGATAAAGAGGCTGCAGCCGATGACGAAGGATGCACCAATTACGTAGGCCAATCGACGATCGGCCTGGACGAATAGCTCCTCTTCATCTTGCTTGCGATGAACTCGGTCAGTAGTCCAGATCACTCGGAAGAACGTGACGAGGACCGCCAGATATGCGAGGGCATAAATCTTGT
>CANBVQ010000014.1 GCA_947372925.1 Acidimicrobiaceae bacterium | reverse complement strand
TGAGCGAGGGGGCTCCGTGAAGACGGCAATTTCTATCGGCAGTGCGTACTACGACGGCTCCAATTGGGAGGACCTCGTCGAACTGGTGAAGTTAGCTGACCGCATCGGCGTGGAGTACGCCTGGTCGGCGGAGGCCTGGGGCATGGATGCCGTATCCCCCTTGGCGTACCTCGCCCCGTTAACGAAAACGATTCGACTCGGCACGGGCATTATGCAAACCAGCGCCCGAACACCAGCGACGGCCGCAATGACGTCACTCGCGCTGGCCCGTCTCACGAATAATCGATTCGTCCTGGGCTTAGGCGTCAGTGGTCCGCAGGTGGTCGAGGGTCTCCACGGGGCATCGTTTGAGAAGCCACTTGGCCGCTTACGCGAATACATCAACATTGTTCGCCAAGGTATTTCGGGGGAGCGCATCCAAAATGACGGCCCCCAGTACGTGTTACCGCGACCGGGCGGTGAAGGTAAGGCCCTTCGTCTGGGCATGCCGCCTAATCCTTCGATTCCGATCTATCTCGCAACTCTCGGTCCCAAGATGCTTGAGTTGACCGGCGAATTGGCCGATGGCTGGGTGGGTACGTCCTTTATTCCGGAGGCATCGGACGACGTAATTTCTCATCTGCGTATCGGTGCGGAACGGGCCGGCCGGTCCCTCGCCGACCTGGACTTGCAAGTCAATGCCACGATTGAGGTCGGTGATGATGTTGAGGCATTGATCAAGAAATATAAAAAGTCGGCGGCATTTACTCTCGGCGCCATGGGGTCACCCGAGACGAACTTCTATAACGCCGCTTTTTCGAGAGCCGGCTGGGAGTCAATGGCCAAGAGGGTGCAGACCCTGTGGGTCAGTGGTGACAAGCAGGCGGCCGTAGAGGCCGTTGACGACGATTTTGTCTTAGCCACCCAGATGATTGGGAACGAGTCCATGGTTCTTGAACGGCTCCGTGCTACTGCGGCCGTAGGCATCACCACTATCAGAATCGTTCCTCTGGGGCGATCGGTACGCGAGCAGCAGGCGCACCTCGAACACGTGCGTAGCTTGATTCAAACGTTGTAGCGAAGTAATGCTCGGAGTACGGCTGACGGCCTAGAGGCCCGAGGTCGAGAAGTCCGCATTCTTGTCGTGACGGTGAATGGTTTCAACGGTACGCACGGTGCCTGAACCACTCCGAACTACCAGCGAGTGCGTCGTGGCACCGAAGTCGTGGAAGCGAACACCGCGCAGGAAGTCCCCATCCGTAATGGCCGTCATCGAGAAGAAGCAGTCATCACCGGCGACCAGGTCGTTGGTAGTCAGAACGCGATTGAGGTCGTAACCGGCCGCGATGGCCGCCGCGCGCTCTTCGGCGTCACGGGGCCAGAGTCGGCCCTGAATCTCACCACCCAGGCCCTTGAGGGCGGCAGCGGCGATAACGCCCTCCGGCGTGCCACCAATACCGAAGAGAATGTCGGCGCCGCTTGCGGGCCACGCCGTGGCAATCGCACCAGCCACGTCACCATCGGAGATCGAGAGAACTCGAGCACCGGCTTCGCGGACTTCGGCGACGATGTCATCGTGGCGCGGGCGATCCAAAATCACTACGCCCAGCTCTTGGACACTCTTGCCCAGGCGCTTCGCGAGTTCCTTGAGGTTCTCGGTGGGCGTGGCGGCAATGTCGACCGCACCTCGTCCGAGGGGACCGACGGCCAACTTTTCCATGTAGACACAGGGACCGGGGTTAAACATCGCACCACGTTCGGCCAGGGCGATAACGGAGATAGCTCCTTGACGGCCCTTGGCCGTGAGGGTCGTTCCATCAATGGGGTCGACGGCAATGTCGGTGGCAATACCGGTTCCATCACCAATTTTTTCACCGTTGTAGAGCCAGGGCGCTTCGTCCTTTTCGCCCTCACCAATGACGACAATGCCGTCCATCTGCACGGCGTTTAGCGTCTCACGCATGGCATCGACGGCGACACCGTCAGCGGCGTTCTTGTCGCCCCGCCCCACAAAGCGCGCGGCCGCCAGAGCACCGGCCTCAGTCACTCGAACAAGGTCGAGGGCGAGGTTTCGGTCAGGAGAAGAGGGGCGCAGCATTTAATTAGTTTAGTCCGGCGAAAAATCCCCAAATTTTGCCGATATTTTCGGGCTTCACCACCCGATGGGGCCAAGGATCAGTAGATCCAGTATTCGCCTGGCTCGCCTTCAGTGAAGGTCGTGCTGTCGGCGAGACGCACGGTCACGGTGAGTGACCGGGTCCGACCGAAGCAGTCCTGTACCCGCAGGGGGAGATCGGCCACGGACTCTTCGTGGCTCAGATTCATCACTTTGATGCTGTCAATTGGGTTGTAATCCCCATAAATGGTCTCCCAGCTCCACTGCGTGCCCGCCGATGGGCAGTTGATGACGTGAACAGGGCCGAGGGCAAATCCATCACCAGTCATGGGAATGGTGCAGTGGCTGCCTCCGGGTAGCGCGTTGATGTCCCTACCCCCAGTGACCCAAGGGGTGATGTCAATCTGACCCCCGGCCGACGTGACACTGATGGCTGTCGGCACGTTCCAAGCGGGCAGGCCCGTGGAGAGTCCGTCGCCCCAGCTGGCTTGAACCAGGTTGACATCAATTGTGGAACCGGTGAAGTTGACGCTCTTGAAGGCCGTTCCGATAAAACTCGTGCCGCGAAGCGACGCGTTTTCAAATGTGGTGTGATTGAAGATCACACCATCAAAGACGGCGTCGTCGAGCATGGCATTTTCAAACGATGCGTGAGTGAGGTCGACATTTGAAAAGTGGATGCCCCGTAGATCGCACCCGTTGTAGTTCACGCCCTGAAACGGGGCCGCGTAACAGTTTGGTGCAGGGGACGTCGGGAGAGCGGTGACTTCGCGTGGGAGAGACGTCGTCGTGGGGCTCGGCGCGTCACTCGCGAAGGCCGAAAGACTCATCATCGCAATGCCACCGGCCGCGAAGGCACCAAGGCCAATGGCCGTTCCGCGTAGCCAGGTATTTAGGGGTAGTCGCTTCATATAGATCTCCTCGATCTCGATGATCCGACCGTAGGTCGACGGTATGACACGGCGACCTCGAAGGGGCTCGCCCGGCACAGTTGTCGGCAATACTGAAGGGGTGACAAAGCTCCGAATTGCCGCCGCGGGACCGCTCCACGGTTCCGTTACGGCCTATGGTGCGAAAAATGCCGTGTTGAAGCAGATGGCCGCCTGTCTACTGGCCTCCGGTGAGCACACCTTGACCCACGTCCCCAACATCAGTGACGTCTCCACCATGGGGGATCTGTTGCGCCACTTGGGCTGCACGGTCTCTTTGAACGATGAGCACGAACTGACCATTGTCGTGCCCCCGGCCTCGCAGCTGCGCCCGTCGGCTCCCGAGCACCTCTTTAAAGCCATGAGGGCCTCCCTCGTCGTGATGGGGCCACTACTCGCTCGGTGTCACGAAGTAACGATGGCCCTGCCGGGTGGCGATGACTTCGGTAGTCGCCCAATCAATTTCCACACTGATGGCCTCACCGCCATGGGGGCCACGTTCGCCAACGACGCCACCAAGATTCACGCCACCACGGGTGGTCGACGACTTCAGGGCACCCGCTTTACCTTGGAGTATCCGAGTCATACCGCCACCGATAATTTGATGATGGCCGCCGTCCTCGCCGAAGGACGTACGGTGATTGACAACGCCGCCCGCGAACCTGAAGTTGAAGATCTGGGCCGTCAACTACAGGCCATGGGGGCCAACATTGAAGGCCTGGGTACGTCGCGACTAGCCATTGAGGGCGTGGCCGAACTCTCCGCGGCACGACACGAAGTAATTCCCGACCGAGTCGTTGCCGCAACCTATTTGGCGGCCGGACTTATGACCAGTGGTGACGTTCACGTTGTTGATGCTCGGCCCGACCACATGGAGATGCTCCTGCGCAAAATGCGGGCCATGGGCGCCACGATCACCACCGAGGATGGGATCCGGATTCAAGGCCCCTCGCGACCTTCGCCGGTTGACGTAGCGACGTTGCCCTATCCCGGCGTGGCCACCGACTACAAACCGATTATCACGGCCATCTTGACTCGAGCCAGCGGGGTTTCGGTCGTTACGGAGAATCTCTTTGATGGTCGATTCCGCTACGTCGATGAACTTACGAAGATGGGCGCCGTCATCGAGACTGATGGCCACCACGCCGTGGTGCACGGCACTGACAAATTGCACGGGGCCGAAGTACTGGCACATGACATTCGGGCCGGTGCGGCCTGTGTGGTGGTGGGGCTCGTGGCCGAAGGCGAAACGTTGCTCTCGGGAATCGATCACCTCGAGCGGGGATACGACGATCTGCCCGGCCGCATGACGGCCCTCGGCGCCAAGGTAGAACGAGTCTCGTGATATCACGGGACCCCCAAGAGCTCTTTACGCAGGCGCGTTCCGGTAGTCGGGTGGCCCTGGCTCGACTGTTGACCTACGTCGAAAGTGGTGGAGCCCTTCATCGTCAAACGGTGGCTGAGGCCTATCGGTCCACCAGTCCTTACGTGATTGGCATCACCGGCCCACCCGGGGCCGGGAAGTCGACACTGACGGACCGTCTGATTAGCGAAGCGCTCTCGGTGGGCAGCTTCGACGGGCAGCATCCCTTCGGGACTATCGCCATTCTCGCCGTCGACCCCACTAGCCCCTTCACCGGTGGGGCCATTCTGGGTGACCGTGTCCGGATGCAGGAACACGCCACCGACGACCGGGTCTTTATTCGTTCGATGGCCACGCGAGGCCATCTCGGTGGGTTGAGCCTTGCCGTCCCCGACGCCATTCGTGTTTTGGGGGCCGTCGGGTTCTCCGTGGTTCTGGTCGAGACCGTTGGCGTGGGTCAGATGGAAGTAGAGATTGCCTCGGCCGCCGATACCACGATTGTCGTTACCATCCCCGGCGCCGGTGACTCCATGCAGGCCAACAAGGCCGGACTCCTGGAAGTGGCCGACCTCTTTGTCATCAACAAGGCTGATCGTCCCGATATTTCGTCAGTGCGCCGGGACCTCGAACAGATGCTGGACCTCGGAGGCGAACGAGAATGGCGCCCTACGATTAATGAAACCGTGGCGACCGATGGCCGGGGCCTCTCGGAGCTGTGGGCGGCCATTACGACCCATCGTCTCTTCATTGAACGTGACGACACCTTTATGGAGCGTCGTCGGATGCGGACGCGCGTGGAGCTGCAGCGCGTGCTCAGTGCCGTCGTGGCGAACCGCGTTCGCGAACTCGCTAACGGCGACGCCTACGAGGCTCAAGTGGCCCGCCTCGTCTCGGGGGAGTGCGACCCCTACACCGCGGCCGACGTTCTACTGCAGTCGTAGTTCCTATGGTCTACGACGTACTCTTCCTGGCTCACATCATCTCGGCGGTCGTCATCGTTGTGGTGTTGGTCTCCATGAAGTTGACCGCATCGGCCCTCGTGCGCCAGCAGGGGGAGAAGGCCCGATTGCCGCGTGGGCGGAACTGGGCCGCTCGGATACTGCATCTCTTGCCACTCACCGGCTTCGCTACCGCGTGGGCCAGCCACTCACAACCTGAGCCCATTTCATTGAATCAACTCTGGATCACCGTGGGGATTCTCACCTATCTCCTTGCCGCGGCGCTGCTGGAAATGATCGTTCTGCCTGCCGAGCGCGACCTCATGGTTGACAACACCGTGGTGGCGACGGCTAAGAAAATGAGCGGTGGACTGGATGGCGTCATGACGATGATTGTCGTCGCCACGCTCGCAATGCTGCTTCAGTTCGGTTCGAACTAAAGAAAGTTGGCGTGGCCAATCATGCCGGCCGCCACTGTGGCGTTGGTGACTTCGTCGATGAGGATGAAGCTTCCGGTCACGCGGTTGTCGCGGTAGTTGTCGACCACAATCGGTTCCGCCGTGGCGAGGTGCACCAGACCGATGTCGTTGAGGGCGATTTCGGAGGCGGGTCCCACTTCGAGCGTGCCGACATCGAGCGTGCCGGCGATGCCAGTAACGCGCACCGGAGTCGATCGCGTGGTGTGCTTGAGGCGCAGGCGGGCCCCATCGGTGAGCGGCTTGTCAGAGAACCAGCAGATAGTGGCCTCAAACTCGTTGGTCGAGGTTGGCAGCGGAGCCGTCGCCAACATGTCGCTGCGGCCGGCGTCAGTTTCATCGGTGAGATCAAAGTCAACTGAAAGGCCGGGCAGTGCTACTTCGAGCCCGCCGCGTGGTCCGTTGATGGCCTTCAGGACGGTCTTGACGCCCTGGGGCATCAGCGTCACTTCCTGACCGACGGTGAACTCGCCACCGTTGACCATGCCGGCATAGGTACGTCCGCCGCCGTGTTGGCGAAGGACCCATTGGATGGGCAGCCGTGCGCCTGACGAAGAGGAGGCCCATGATCCGGCCGGAGCAGCTTCGAGAGCCTGGAGGACTGTTGGGCCCTGGTACCAGTTGGCCATGAAACCGGGGTCGACGACGTTGTCACCGGCGAGGGCCGAGACGGGAATGACGACGGAACTGGTGAATCCCAGGCGGGCCGAGACTTCATTGACTTGGTCTACGACGGCAAAGTAGACGGCTTCGTCCCACTTGGCCACGTCCATCTTGTTGGCGGCCACGATGACGTTGCGAACGCCGAGGAGAGCGGCGATGCACAGGTGGCGCCGAGTCTGTTCCTTGAGACCCTTGGTGGCGTCGAGAACGACCAGAGCCACGTCGGCCGTGCTGGCCCCGGTGGCCATGTTGCGGGTGTACTGCACGTGACCGGGGCAGTCGGCGATAACGAACTTGCGGGTTGGCGTCGCGGCGTAACGGTAGGCCACGTCAATCGTGATGCCCTGGTCGCGCTCGGCGCGCAGACCGTCAGTCACGAAACTCAGGTCGAGGTCACCGACGCCACGCTTGGCTGAAGCCGTTGCTACGGCTTCGAGTTGGTCGTCGAAGAGTTGGCGAGTGTCTACGAGGAGGCGACCAATGAGCGTCGACTTTCCGTCGTCCACGCTGCCGACGGTGGCAAAACGCAGGAGGTCTGAAGTTGGTTCGGTCATTAGAAGTAGCCCTCGCGCTTGCGGTCTTCCATGGCGGTTTCGCTGAAGCGGTCGTCCGCTCGCGTCGCACCACGTTCAGAAACGTTGGTCACCGAAATCTCGGCGATGATGGCGTCCAGAGTGTCGGCACCTGAGCGCACGGCACCGGTGCACGAGGCGTCGCCGACGGTGCGGAAACGAACCAGGTGACGCTCGACGACTTCACCGTGCTGGGGGTGAATGAATTCACCTACGGCGAGCCACATGTTGTCGCGCTTGAGCACGGGACGCTCGTGGGCGAAGTAGATCGAGGGGAGCGGTACGTTCTCGCGGCGGATGTAGTTCCACACGTCCAGTTCGGTCCAGTCCGAGAGGGGGAAGGCGCGCAGGTTTTCACCGGAGTTGACCTTGCCCTGGTAGAGCTGCCACAGTTCGGGACGCTGACTCTTGGGGTCCCATCCTCCAAAGGCGCCACGGAACGATAGGACGCGCTCCTTGGCACGGGCCTTGTCTTCGTCGCGTCGAGCACCACCAAAGGCGGCGTCGAACTTGTGCTTTTCAATTCCATCCAGCAGTGCGCGGGTCTGGAGTTGGTTGCGCATGCCGAGGGGACCTGGATCTGGAACCCGGCCCTGGTCGATGGCTTCCTGCACGCTGGCGACTTCGAGGCGCAGGCCCAACGTGGCCACACGCTCGTCACGGTAGGCCAGGACCTCCGGGAAGTTGTGGCCCGTGTCGACGTGCATCACGGGGAAGGGGAGCTTCTGGGGGGCGAAGGCCTTCACCGCGAGGTGCAGGAGGACTGCAGAGTCCTTGCCACCAGAAAAGAGGAGAACGGGGCGCTCGCATTCGGCAACCACTTCGCGAATGATGAAAATCGCGTGTGATTCCAGAAGGTCGAGGTGGTCGATTTGGGGGTGGGTTGATGTGCTCATGAGAAGGTTTACGCTTGAACTGCGTAGATAAATACTAGTGAGGCGCTAGCAATCATCGGTAGTGAGAGCGTCGAGAAGGATACGAAAATTATGGCGAATGACGACATGAATCATTACGACTTCGTAACGATTGCCGAATCACTGGAACACGCCACGCCTCAAGAGGTCATTGCGTGGACACTTGGTGAGTTCGGCGCGGACGTGACGTTCGCCTGTTCGTTCGAAGATGTAGCCCTGCTCCACATGCTTCACGAACAACTGCCCGCCGTCGAGGTGCTCTTCCTCGACACCGGTGGCCACTTTCCCGAGACCTACGAATTCGTTTCCGAACTACAAACGAATTGGGATCTCAACATTCGCCGCGTCGTCCCCGGACCCGAAGCGGACGCGACGCCGTGTGGGACCGGCAACTGCTGCGAGCTCCGCAAGGTGGCCCCACTCCAGCGCGCCGTGCAGGGCCGCCGTGCCTGGTTCACCGGTGTGAAGCGCGTCGACGCGCCGACGCGCGCCGGCATGCCCGTGGTGTCGTGGGATGAGAAGTTCGGCCTCGTCAAAGTGAATCCCTTGGCGACGTGGAGCGACGACGATGTGGCGTACTACTTGACGTCCAAAGGACTGCCCGAACACCCCCTATGGGCACAGGGTTACGCCTCGATTGGCTGCGCGGCGGTCACCATCAAGCCTCTTCCTGGTCAAGATCGCCGTTCCGGACGATGGGCCGGAAGCGACAAAGAGGAATGTGGCCTTCACGAGGGCTGAGTATCCACCATTTTTTCGGTATAAGCCACTAATTTTTCATCAAGTCTTACAAGGCGAGGTGGGGAAAAGAAGTGGTGTCGGCAACGCTTTTCATACTGGTGATGTGCTGGATAGCCGTCGGCGTCTCCTTTCTGCTGCCCTTCTTTCGAAATAGTCGTCAATTCGGTTCGATTGACGCCCTCCGCCGCCTTCGTGGTGAGAAGGGTCCTTTGGCAGATTTGCCTGGATACGACCACATTGGTGAGCCCCACATCGCCACGCCACCGCACGCCGAATTGGCCCCCCGCTACGCCGAACAGGCACGACGTACTGCTGACTACGGCTCGCAAGTCATCACGCTGCCCGAGCAAGAACTCGTCGTGGCCGCTACGGGAACTGCGACGTACTTCGATACCTGGACGAAGCAGTACGTCAATGAGAACGGCGACGTGGCGAACGCACCAACGTCAACGCACACTGAATTGAACTCGCGCGCCACTGCGTACTCGCGCCCACTCGTTGATGGTCATCGCCCCGCGACACAGCCCATTTCGGCGAAGCGCCGGGCCGCCCTCCGTCGCCGCCAAGTTCTCAAGTCGATGGCCATTGCCATCTCGTCGACCACCATCCCCGCGGTGATGACGGGATGGACGTTCTTCGTCACCCTTTCGGTCATGTCGTGGCTGGCCTTCGGTACCTGGTTCTCGCTCATGCTGTACTTCATGAACGTCCAAGAGCAGATCATTCCGACAGCCTCACAGCGCGCCCGTACCGCGCCGGTTCCGGACAATATCGTTCCACTCCGACCTCGCGAAGCCGAGATTGCCGTCGCCGAAGAGGTCTTCATTCCGGCTCCCGCCTCCGGCTTTGCCCGGGCGCAGTACGCCGTCGGCGAATAGTCCTTTTCTCGCCCTTCGCTAGAATGACACTCCCTACGGGGGGTTAGCTCAGTTGGTAGAGCGCGTCGTTCGCAATGACGAGGTCAGGGGTTCGAATCCCCTACTCTCCACGGCGGATTCAACTGGAGAGGGCTTGTCTCTCAATGTGGTAGGACTAGAGGCAATGTCAACTGCGTGGACAGGATGGACAATGTTTTGTAATCGAAAAATTCAAAGAGCAGCAATGGTGGTGGGTCTTGCTGCAATTTTGAATTGTGCTCCATACGTGGGTGTTGCTGGCGCAGCAGCTAATCCTGGATTCACTTCGACCTACAACTTCGATACGACGCTCACCGGAGTCCATGCTTTTGAAGTAACTGGAAACGGCATAGTCGTCGCCATTTTCCAAGGCACCTACGGTCCTGCGGAGAACGTCACAATTTCGGTTGAAATACAGACGTGTGGTTTTTTTGGCTGCAATTGGGATGGCGCAACAGTGGGCGGTGATTGCACGAGGTTACTTTTTGTTGGTGGCAATTCAACCTGCAATTTCAATACTGGTAACAGTAATACTTTGCACAGAATTTATATGATAAAAAATTTCGATGGCAACACCATAAAAGGGAACGTGAAGGTCAGCTAGGAATGATTTTAGTATTTCGTTCTTACGTTCTAGGCTTGTTTGACGCAGGGCAAATAGCATTCTTTCCGAGAATGAATTAATGCTCGAGAATTTTGGACGACAAACGAATTTATCGTTCGTTGTAATTGTTGCGTCTTTGCTTCTCGGCCTGGGCTCATACTATTTCTTGAAAAGACGAGGTCGTGGGGAATTCGCTCGATCTCTTTTGTGGGGAATTCTGACGGCAGGAACGGTTCTAGTAATTGTCGTGTTTACAGTGCTTCCGATAGGAATACGCTCGTACCACGATCGCGCGTTGGTTCTGATTCCTTTTGCGGGCCGAGAATATGCAAACGTCAATCGGCAACTGATTATTCAGAAAATATTTGGAAACGTTGCGCTTTTCATTCCCTTGGGTTTTTGCCTAAGGCAGTTGACTCGTTGGAAGTTTCGCTTGTGTCTTGGGGCGGGATTCTTGGTAACTTTTGTTGCGGAATCGGTACAGTATGCAATTGCGAGAGGTACGAGCACTACTGCAGACCTATTATTGAATTCAATTGGTACTGGCATCGGCGTCGCGCTGGCAATATCTGTATCGAATGTGGCTAATCGCTCGAATGATGACTTGATCACGTAAAGAAGATTTCATCACATGCCCCGACCCTCTCACTCTTGGATTGTCCTCATCGTTGAATCCGCCCACCACCGCACCAATGAATCGTGGCAGATTCGCGCAGGGGTTCGAACATAGTCCCGTCCCATTACTTATCGGGCCACGGTGAACCCTCTGGGTGATGGTCGAGGCAAGCAGATGGGCCCCATCAGAAACCCCTGAAACTATTCAGTCTCTCGCCCCAAAAGGGGTTCGAACATAGTCCCATTACCTCCACCACTTGTCTCGCTCTAGAGCCCACCGCTTGGCACCCGGCTAGGGGTTAATCGGGAGTGCCAACTACCATTACAACGTGCGGTCATTCTCTCTTTCGAAACGCTTGACAGCACGCTTCTCGCGCCGTCGTCGCGAAGACTCGCCGGAAGAATTCACTGGCTCCATGATTCTTCGAAAGGGTCGTCCTTACGACCCCGCGTGGGATGCGTGGCAGCCCCGTCGTCGTTGGCCCGGGGTGGTGGCGAGTGCCATCGTCGTGAGTGGCTTCTTAGGCGCCGTGGCGTTTCATTACACCTCCAAGCCAACAACGGCCCCTTCGGTCATCCCCCCGAGTTCACTCGGCCAGCTACGGATGCCCTACTTCCCCCCAGTCTCACCAACGTCACACGATCTTCAGCAGGTCTCCGGGAAAAAGTCAACGTCCGGGGTGCAATTCAACACGACGGGCAAACTCATGATCTGGTACTTCCAGTGTCGCTGCGTGGCCAACTTTGGCATCATCGTTCATAACTCTTCGGGTTCAGTGTTGGACGTACCCGTCAATAGTGTCGGACGCACAGTGCTGGCAGTCCCCGCGTACTACGCGAAGTCGAAGCTCTCCGTGAGTGTGATTGCTGATGGCGAGTGGACCGTCTCGCTCGTTGACCCCTCTAATCTGCACACCCAGTCGTTGCCCTTTGAATTCATTAGCGCCGGACAAAGTGTCCTGGGTCCCTTCGCCGGTCCGAACATGGAAGTGGCTATGGGTTTTCTCGCGGGAATTGGCCATCACTTCACTATGTCTATTTCAGACGGTTCGACGGCGACACCCACGTTGGTGGCATTCGAATCTCAGGCCTTCACTCGGACCTTGGTGAAGAGCAAGTTGCCACCCCGATTCTTTCTCATCATCAACGGCGATGGATTCTGGCAAGTAAAGGTCAAGAAGTAGTTGCCGGTTTCCGTTTCCGTCGTCATTCCGGCGTATAACGCGGCCCTCACCATCGCCGCCGCCATTGCTTCAGCGGCGCAACCCGAAGTGGGCGAGATCATTGTCGTCGATGATGGCTCTACTGATGCAACGACTCAAATCGTCAGGGAACTCTCGGCTGGCAATTCCCATATTCAATTAGTTGCGCGACCTACATCGGGTGGTCCGGCCCAGGCTCGTAACGACGGGCTCGCCACGAGCAGTTGTGAGTTCGTACTCTTTCTTGATAGCGACGACCAATTGGTCCCCGGGGCCATTGGGGTGTTGCTGGCGGCCATCACTCCGGCCAGTTCGGCATCACTCGGTCGCTTCACCGCCGTCGACACCGCCGGTGACGCGATTGATATTGGGACCTGGGCCACCGTGCAACTCCAACCCGTGGTGCGCCGCAAAGGACGGCTCATTCCAGCGACGAAATTGTCAGGCGAAGCACTACTCACCCGCCTGGTGGTGCCGCCTCCGGGCGGGATCTTGATCCGTCGAGCGGCCGCGTTGGCCTGTGGGGGCTATGACGCCACCTTGCACCGGAGCGAAGACATCGCCTTCCTCGTCGAACTCGCCCGTCAAGGTGAGCTCACCCTCTGTCCGTACGAAGTCCTTCGGTACCGTCGCGATCCCCAGCAACGCTCCCAAGCGACCACGGCCCGCCAACAAGGGCGCCAACGGGCGCTCCTTTCAATTATTTGGCGAGCACCGTCACGGTCCGAACGTTGGGCGCTGGCCCGGGGGGCCAGTGCTCACCACCTCGATCGCGCCAGTGTGCGGTGGCGGGCCGGGAATCATGGCCCTCGCGATACCAGTGTGGCCGTACGCAGTCTCGCGCTCGCCGTGATCTTTCGATTCGCAGGGCTCCTCAGTCTCGCTCACTAGGGCTGTGGAAAAGTTGGGGTAAACACCCCTGCGTCGTGGGGATTCCTCTTCACGACCGGTGATTTTCTCCATGATGACTGTTCATTTCACTGTGGTAATCACCATTTTCTGGCTACGACGCTGGATCGCTGTGCCACCATAACGTCACTGTTTACGCAGTACCGACCCGCGCAGTCACTTTGAAATGAGTGTCGGCGAGAAGGCGAAGAACTCCGCAAGGGGATCTGAGTCTTCGGAGCGGTTCGCCCAGAGAGGCGAACCGTGCGTGGACGCAAAGCGTAGGGAGACCGCCGCACGGCTGGTCCTGTCCGACACGGGGCTGGACGTGCGAGCCTTCGAAGACCCCGAGGGGCTGGAAGTCGCGAGACGATCCGGCTACTCGGGGCCTTCGCAATTGTGCTTAGTGGAAGGCGCGCTCCGGACGCATGCCTTGCGCCACCTGCTTGCGAATCTCTTCTTGCACAATGGCGAGATCGTCGGGGTGCGTCACGCCAACACATTGGGAGGTCGCGGGGATTACCGCGAACGTGGCACGGCCACTCGAGAGTTCTTGTCCCACAATCTCGGGCAGGAGCACCTCGGCCTCTTCGCTGGCCTCGGCGGCGCTCATGGCCGCGTGGAAGACGGCCCACATCGAGGGTGCAAAGCCCCAGAGATTCATAGAGACGAGATTGTCGGGAGCCAACTGGGCCGGCTCCAACCCGTCGGCTGACGTGAATCCCTGGTCACTCAGGGAGACCTGACGTCGTTCGGCGATACCCGTGAGGAGGCCGTCTGCAACTTGGCACACACCCCGGGTGACGGGTTGGTCGCCCACGAGGGCCTGGTCGAGTCGAAAACCCACGAGGCAGTTATTCGAGGCCGTGGTGAGGTGATGACCCAACGTGAGCATCGCGTCGCGACCGTAGAGGTCGTCAGCATTGCAAACACCGAAGGGTAGGGCGGTGTCGAGCTCGCTTTCGGCTGAGAGCACGGCGTGCACGGTGCCGAGCGGGCGCTCCTGAATGGCAAAGCCCACTGAGACACTCTCCGGCCAGTTGGCCGCGATGTGCTCCTTAATAACGGGGCCGGTATCGGGATTGATGACCACGACGATGCGGCCAAAGCCGGCCGCTACGGCGTCCGAGGCGATGAGGTCGATAACGGCCTCACCGTGAATTCCAATTGGGGCCAAGGGCTTGATGCCGCCAAAACGGCGTGCTCGCCCCGCGGCGAGGATTACGAGAACGGGACCACTCATGACCAACGCACCACGGCGCTCGCCCACGTCATTCCACCACCAAAACCAGTCATCAGTGCCACCTTTCCAGGGCTAAGTAGTTGTTGCGATCGAGCCTGATCTACCGCGAGCGGGATCGAGGCGGAGGAGGTATTGCCGTACTTGTCGAGACAGACCACGATCTTGTCGTGACTGAGTCCGAGGCGGTCGGCCACGGCGTGCAGAATACGCAAGTTGGCCTGGTGGGCCAGGAGAATGTCGATTTCATCAATCGTGACGCCCGCTTCGCGCAGTGCGCGCTCTGAGGACTCGACGACCACGCGGACGGCCCGGCGGAAGACCTCGCGCCCGTCCATCCAGATGTAGCCACCGTGGTCACAGCGAATGATGTCGGCCAGTGATCCGTCGGCGCCGAGATTGATCGACAAGATGGAGTCGACCTCAGAGGGTTCGATGACGACAGCGCCCGCTCCGTCGCCGAAGAGCACGGCCGTGGCGCGGTCGTCCCAGTCAACCCACCGGCTGAGGTTTTCGGCGCCAATCAGAAGAACGCGTTTCGTGCCCGTGGCGATCATGCCTCGAGCTACGGCTACGCCGTACATGAAACCGCTGCAGGCCGCGTTGAGATCCATCGCACCACCGGTAATGCCGAGCGCGGCCGCAATGGTTGGCGCCGTGCCAGGAATCAGTCGGTCACCAGTCGTCGTAGACAAGATCACGAGGTCAATGTCCTCGGCCGTGACGCCGGCGTCGGCCATGGCCGCTTGGGCGGCCGTGATACCGAGCGATGAGGCCGTGCCACCAATGCGACGTTCCCGAATTCCAGTTCGTTCGCGAATCCAGTCGTCGGAGGTTTCGAGCGTGCTGCTCAAGTCTTCGTTGGTGACGATCCGTTCACCGAGGCCCACGCCCCAACCGGCAAATCGAATTCCCATTAGGGCCGTCCCGTCATAAGGCAAAATCCTAGGCTCGAGGAACCTAGGCCTTGGGTGCATCCAACACGGCGAGAGAACAACGGGCGATGCAGATCATGCGACCATCCTCATCGGTGAGGTCAATCGCCCAGACGTGCACCGTTCTGCCGGTCCGTACGGGTCGAGCCGTGGCTGTCAGAAGGCCCTCGCGCATGGAGCGGAGGTGGCTGCAGTTGAGTTCGGTGCCGACCACGATGCGGTCGGGGCCGACCGTTACGGCACCGCCGATGGAGGCCGCCGATTCGGCCACTAACGCTGAGACGCCACCGTGCAAGATGCCGTAGGGCTGGTGGACCTTGGGGCCGACCATGACCTGGACGACGACCTCTTCGGGCGTGGCCTTAATAACTTCAATTCCGAGGGCGTCGTGGACGTTTTGGACTTCTGGGTTGAGGAGGTTCACGAGTAGTGAGCCTAGAGCGGCTCGGTAGCCTGACGTCATGGATCAGTTCATCGATGTGCGAAGTGACACCGTGACGCAACCCACTGACCAGATGCGTACGGCCATGGCCCAAGCAGTGGTGGGGGACGATGGTTTTGGCGCCGACCCTACGGTCCAGGCCCTCGAGGCCCGATACGCCGAACTCGTCGGTAAAGAGGCCGCAATTTTTGTACCGTCCGGGGTGATGGCCAATCAGATAGCGATGCGAATCCACACCTCGCCCGGTGACACGGTGGTGGCCGGTCACGCCAGCCACGTCGTGGCCTTTGAGATGGGGGCCTCGGCCAAGAACGCCGGAATTCAGTTCGCCACATTTCGTGACGACGACGGCTTTTTGCCTCGCGATGAAGTGCTCGATCGAATCGATGCCGAACTCGATCATCAGTCCGGCGTGCGGGCCATCGTGGTGGAGAACACCAACATGTTCGCCGGTGGTCGGATCTATCCCCTCGAAGAGCTTCGTGCGCTGCGATCAGCCACCTCGGTTCCACTGCACATGGATGGGGCCCGTCTCTTTAACGCGCAAGTGGCCAGCGGTGTCTCGGCGGCCACCTTCGCCGCCGAAGTTGACACCGTGATGACGTGTCTCTCGAAGGGGCTATGTGCGCCCGTCGGCTCCCTGCTCGCCGGTTCGGTCGAGGCCATGGAACGGGGACGGATCGAGCGCAAACGTCTCGGTGGCAGCATGCGTCAAGCCGGCTTTCTCGCCGCGGCCGGACTAGTGGCCCTTGACACCATGATTGAGCGACTCGCCGACGATCACACCCGAGCCCGCCGAATTGCCGACGCGGTTGAACATCGTTTCGGTGAAACTGGCTATCGGGCCACTGAGTGCGAGACCAATATCGTCGCCTTTAATCACCCGTCCGCGCGCCACTTCGTGGAACAGTTGGAGTCTCGTGGCATTCTGGCCGGTACGGTTGCTCCCGGTCGCTTCCGCCTCGTGGCCCACGCAGGCATCGCTGACGGCGATGTCGAAAAGATCGTGGTCGCAATTAAGGAACTCGTGTGATTTTGATCCTCGATGGGACGTGCGGCTTCTGCCAGCAGTGCGCTCTTTGGATCGAGCGTCGACTTCGAACATCGATCACCTTCCGGGCCAACCAAACAGTGACTGACGACGAACTCGTGGACTGGTCGCTGACCCGACAGAACCTCGCTGAGGCCGTTTGTGTGATCGACGGCGCGAACACCTACCAAGGCTCGCGAGCCGTCGCAGTGGCCCT
The DNA here is from genome assembly GCA_947372925.1 of Acidimicrobiaceae bacterium. Lineage (GTDB taxonomy): Bacteria > Actinomycetota > Acidimicrobiia > Acidimicrobiales > RAAP-2 > RAAP-2. Next base: position 8,466 of record CANBVQ010000014.1, on the reverse strand, counting down.
TCGTCAGTGCCGCGCGGGCTGGCCCCTCCTCGGACGGTTAATAGCCCTGCCCGGTATCGCCCTCGTCTCGGAGGCGATCTATCGCGCGGTCGCCCGTAACCGCCACCGTCTGCCTGGGGCCACGTGTGGAATTGGGCAAAACCCTGCAGGGGAGTAGCCTTACGGGTGCACTAAGGCACCTGTCATGCAGCAAATTCACCACCTTTCAACTTTCTTACGGCGCCCGTTCTACGACGTAGACGGTGACCGCATCGGCCGAGTTCGCGACCTCGTGGCCCGAGTGGGTGACCATGCCCACCCTCCAGTCGTGGGGGCCGTCGTGCGCATCGAAGGTCGTGACCTCTTTGTCCCGATTCGCAAGATTGGCGGCCTCGCCGCCGGCCGGATGCGCTTTGAAGGCAACCGAATTGACCTTCGTCGATTTGAGCGTCGTCCCGGTGAAATCCTGCTCTCTGAGGACTTGCTCGCTCGCCACGTCATCAACTTGGTGCACGGTCGCTTGATCACCGGTAATGAGATCGAAATTGCCGAGATTGATGGGACGTGGGAAGTCGTCGGTGTTGACCCGGGACGTCGTCCCATGCTGCGCCGCGTGTTGGGTCCGCTCGGACGCAATCTGGCCGCCACGTCCATCGTGGACTTCGCCTCTATTGAGCCTTTCGTTTCGCACATTCCATCGGCCCGACTCCGCATTCCGTATCGCAAACTGGCCAAGCTGCACCCTTCGCAAATTGCCGACCTCGTCGAGCAGGGTTCGCACGAAGAGGGCGAAGAGATCATCGAGGCCGTGGGTCTGGACCGTGAGCTCGAGGCCGACGTCTTTGAGGAGTTGGACACCCAGCATCAGTTGGAGTTTCTCGAGTCCCGCAGTGACGTCGACGCCGCCCGTCTGCTTTCCCGGATGGCGGCCGACAATGCGGCCGACCTGATTTCTGAAATCGAGCAGGAACGGCGCCTTTCCGTTTTAGAGAAACTGCCCGAACCGCAACAACAAAAAGTTCGACACCTCTTGACGTACAACGCCGACACCGCCGGTGGTCTGATGCTGAACGACTTCTGTTCGTTGCCCGCCACGGTCACGGCCGAAGTTGCCCTTCAGGCGCTACGAGACTCCACGGCACCGGCCGAAACACTGCAGGCCGTCTTTTTGGTTGACGAATCAAATCACCCCGTAGCGGCCGTTTCGATCGTGGCCCTCGTTCGCTCTCGCCCCCAGGACTTAGCGATTGCGGCCGCGCACGCCAGCTTGGCCTACGTGCGTCCCCACTGGGATCTCCACCGTGTCGCGCGCACCATGACGGACTTCAATCTGACAGTGGTGCCCGTGGTCGCCGAAGACGGCGGGGCGATGATTGGTGTCGTCACGGTTGATGACGTCCTCGAAGACCTCATGCCCCAGGGCTGGCGTCGAGAGTTTGGAATGTCGACGGTCTCCGAATGACGTCCTGCACTTACACAGTGAGGGGGTTCTGATGAAGCCCCCAAGTACCACCCCGGGGCGCGTGAGTGCCCCAAAGCGGCCTCGAGGGTCGCGGTCCTTGGCCTAGCTCGCCAAGCCGTGTCACCGTGGCCTTTGTAACGCCACGACTAGTTGACATGAAGGAGGTGAGCAGTGACGAAGCAAGGACAAGAAAATGACATCGCCGGCGCCTTCGGGACTATCCGGGCTACCGATAACGAATCGCGTCGTGGATTTAAGGCCCGCCTCCTAACGCTGCTCGCCATCGTGGGTCCCGGCCTAATTGTCATGGTGGGTGACAACGACGCCGGTGGTATCTCGACCTACGCTCAAGCCGGCCAAAACTTTGGCTACTCCCTGCTGTGGACGTTGCCACTCCTGATCCCCGTGCTGATGGTCAACCAGGAAATGGTGGCTCGGCTTGGCGCTGTTTCGGGTCTCGGACACGGACGTCTCATTCGTGAGCGTCTCGGACGACGTTGGGGAAATTTGGCCACTGGGTCGATCCTGTTGCTGAACTTTCTCATCCTCATCACGGAGTTCATTGGTATCTCGCTCTCGACCTCCTACTTCGGCGCACCGGCCTACCTCACGGTGCCACTCGCGGCCGTTCTGCTGTTCACGGTGACGGCCGCTGGAACATTCCGAAGTTGGGAGCGGCTCATGATGCTGTTCGTGGCGGTCAATGTCTTGATTGTTCCGTTGCTCCTTGTCTCTCATGCCAGCGGACGGGCCACTGTGCACGGCTTAACCGTGCCCAGTATCCGTGGGGGAGCGACGTCGGGTGGCATTCTTCTAATCATCTCCATCATTGGAACGACGGTGGCCCCGTGGCAACTCTTCTTTCAGCAGAGCAATATCGTTGACAAGCGCATTACGCCGCGGTGGCTGAACTACGAACGGGTCGACACCCTGCTGGGATCGATCATTGTGGTCGTCAGCGCCAGCGCCATCATCATCGCGGCGGCGGCAGGACTTTCGCCCCACGGCGGGACGTCGAGCTACACCGATGCGCTGGGCGTGGCGCAGGGCTTCGCCCACTACGTCGGGCACGGCTCCGGGGCGATGTTCGCGATCTTGCTACTGAATGCTTCAATCATTGGTGCTGCGGCCGTCACTCTGGCCAGCAGCTACGCCTTTGGCGATCTCACGGGATCGCGTCAGGGTCTCGACTCTCGACTCTCGGAGGCCAAGGGTTTCTACGGCGCCTTTGCGGCACTCTTGGCGGTGGCCAGCGCAGTGACGCTGTTGCCCGGAGCGCCCCTGGGCATCATCACGTTGGCCGTTCAAGCCATGTGCGGACTCATGCTGCCGAGCACCACAATCTTCGTATTGATGTTGGCGAATGACCGCGAAGTTCTGGGACCGTGGACGAACACTCGCTGGATGAACGCCATCGCCACCGTGGTCATTGGGGCGCTCATTGCCCTTTCGGTCACGCTCATGGTCTCCACCCTGTTCCCGAGCGTGAACGTGATGCGCCTCCTCGTCGACCTTTCCGTCGTGGTGGGCTGCGTGCTTGCGATTCTGGTTCCGTGGACTTTTATTCATACCGGCCCGGCCCCGACCTATGACATCAAGCGGGCCGACTGGCGAATGCCGCGACTGGCGCTCGTTACGCCTCTGCCGATGAGTCGCGGACGTCGGTTCCTGCTGCGCAGCGTGGCCGTCTATTTGGCGGTCGCCGGCGTGATGTTGGTTTGGCGAATGATTCAGTTAGGAGTGCATCAGTGAGTACTGTTCGACGGACCTTGCTCTGCGTTCACGCTCATCCCGACGATGAGGCCATCTTTACGGCCGGTGCCACCATGCTCTATGCCGAGCGGGGCTATCGCGTGGTGCTGATCACGTGCACGAACGGACGACTAGGTATCGACCAGAACAACCACGGGGGAAATCACCCAGACCACGATCCCGTTTGGACCGTTGCGACTCGTGCGCGAGAGCTCGTGGCCGCCGCGCACATGGTCGGTGTCAATCGTCACATCCAACTCGGCTACGACGATTCCGGGATGGCCGGTTGGCCGCAAAATACGGAGCCCGCTTCGTTCGTGGCGACGCCCGTGGCCACGGTGGCCGCTCAGATTCTCGCCGTGATCGAAGAGGAGCGTCCCGACGTGGTGCTGACCTACGACGAGCGGGGTTTCTACGGCCACCCTGATCACATTCACGCCCACCAAGCCACCATGGCTGCGGTCCTGCAATCAGCGTCGGTGGAGCGCCTCTACTATCCCGTGATTCCCCAGTGGGCCCGTCAGGAAGTTCGCGACCTGGCACAACGGGACGGACTCTCAATGCCCGCCTGGGTCACTACCGCTAAGGGCACCCCGGACGATCTAGTGAGCACCTCCCTCCCGACGGCTCCGTACTCCGAGCGCAAGCGCGCCGCTATCGCCGCCCACGCCTCGCAGATCGATAACGCGGAGATTGTCGCCCTGGCACCTTTACTCTTTGAGAACCTTTTTGGTCGGGAGTTCTATCAACGTGGCTGGTCACGGCGAGAGGCCTTCGACGACCAAACCGATCTCTTTGGAGGAATTTGACGTGACTGAGCGCTTGACGTTTCTCGCCGTCCACGCCCACCCCGATGACGAAGCCTCCTCCACGGGCGGACTTTTCCCTCTGCTCGCCGAACAAGGAGTTCGAACAGTCTTGGTCACGTGCACCAATGGTGAGTGTGGCGATGACCCTCACGGGAACAAGCCGGAGCACGACGATCACGATGGTGATGCCGTCGCGGCCCTGCGCAAAATCGAGCTCGATCGCGCCGTTGAAATCTTGAAGATTGATCGCCTCGCGATGCTGGGCTACCGCGACTCGGGCATGGAGGGCTGGGATCACAACAACGACCCTCGGAGCTTCTGGCAGACCCCCGTCAGCGACGCCGCCGCGGTCCTGTTGGAAATCCTCCGCGAGGAGCGCCCTCAGGTCATCATGACCTACAACGACTTTGGCTTTTATGGCCACCCCGACCACATCCAGGCCCACCGCATCACCATGGAGGCCATCCAGTCACTCGACTACGAGCCGACGGTCTACTTCAATGCCATTCCCAAGGCTGTTTTTCGAGCGTGGCGCGAACGTATGCGTGAGGAGCAAGAGGCCAATGGAGAGGCGGCGGAGGATGAAGTCGACTTCGGCACCGCCGATGAGTTGATTGCCGCCGCTATTGACGTTTCCGCCACCACGCCCCTGAAGTTCGATGCGCTCGTCGCACACGCCAGTCAGATCACCGAGGACTCATTCTGGATGAAGATGGGTAAAGAGCGCTTTACTCAGACGATGAACACCGAGTGGTTCGTTCGAGCCACAAACCCCAACAATCTCGAGGGCGTCGTCACCGACATCTTTGCCGGCTATCGCTAGAGGTATTGGCCTCGCATGGCGGGGTGGGAGTCATCGAAGATATTGACCTGTTCGAAACGGGCACCCCAGATTTCGGCGAGCGTCATGCTCGTCTTGGGGTCAGGAATGTTCTCCCCAAATCGTTCCTTGATCTCTGTCGCCTCGAACCGATTGAACTTGATGTGAGCCAAACATCGACCGGGTCGCGAGAGGGCGGCGTCCAGCTGACTGGGTGCGGCGTTGGTGGTGAAGAGGATGATGAGGTCCTGGTGGATTCCCAAGATGCCGTCGGCCACGTTCAAGAGTCGGGCCATACCCGGGGAGCGCGAGCCGGCACTGCCGTCGGCGACCAAGAGGCTGTCACTGTCTTCCACGATGAGCAGCCGCGTCTTACCGTCGGGGTTGCTGGCCTCGACGAGATTGTTGAGGTAGTCCGTTCGCGACAGGAGTGCCTCGGGGTCCGAGATGATTTCGGACTGAGCCCATTTCCACTCCGTCATGAGCGCTCGCAGGGCATTCGTCTTGCCGGTGCCCGGTTCGCCGTGCCAGATGATGATCTTGCCCCCTCGAGGCTCCTCTTTTTTGAGGGCCATGAGTCGGGATAACTGCTGGCGCGTGCCAGTGGGGTAGTTGTCATTGACTGTGTCCCACGGCTGTTCCTTCATGCGCCGGAGACGGTTGTCTTCAAGATTCCAGACCTTGTACTCGACGTAGTTCTCTAAGACTTCGTTGTGGCGCAGAGCCGCACGAATAGCGAGGGCCACCTTGCTCGAACGGGTGGGGGTCGTGGCAAATATCTCAATCTCTGTTCGGGGACCGTGCATAGCTAAGAAGCCAATCCAGTAGTCACCGCGGAGTTGCAAGGTGATCCAACGATTGGCGACCACGGTGGAACGTTCAACGATGGCGTCATCGGGGAGTTGCCGAGCGAGTGACTCGATGGTCCACTCGATGTCGGGATCGGTAGTGAATGACATGGCTTGCTGATGTCGATAGTCGCCGGTAATCATCTCGTGATGGACGAGGGGCTTTATGAGTGAACTCTCGTACTCCGGGGGGCGGAGGGCGAGGGCGCCGTGCGGCGTGGGGATGTCATTGTTCTTCCACGCCTCAGCGATGATTTCGTCGATGGATCGCAACTGGTCGGTCACGGGGCTCCCTTAGTTCAAAGTCAATGAGACATACTGCCCAGCCCCTATGAGGTTTTTACTGGGCCGCCAGAAATTCACCCTCTGACTAGGGAAAAGCAAAACCCCCGCCCTTCCGGGCGGGGGTTTTGAGAAGACGCCGTTGTCTAGTAACGGTAAGTGTCGGGCTTGTAGGGGCCCTCCACCGGCACGCCGATGTACTCGGCCTGCTGCTTGGAAAGTTCGGTGAGCTTTACACCCAACGCATTGAGGTGTAAGCGAGCCACCTTTTCGTCGAGGTGCTTCGGCAAGACGTACACCTTGTTCTCGTAGGCCTTGGCATTCGAGAAGAGCTCCATCTGAGCCATGACCTGGTTGGTGAAAGAGGTGCTCATCACGAAGCTGGGGTGACCCGTGGCATTACCGAGATTCAAGAGGCGACCCTCGGAGAGCACGATGACGCACTTGCCGTTGGGGAAGATCCACTTGTCAACCTGAGGCTTGATTGTTTCGCGCACGATGCCCGAAATCTTCGCCAGACCAGCCATGTCAATCTCGTTGTCGAAGTGACCGATGTTTCCGACGATGGCCTGGTGCTTCATGGACTGGAGGTGCTCGACCGTCAAGACGTCCTTGTTACCAGTAGCCGTGATGATGATGTCGGCGTAGGGCAGAGCCTCTTCAATCGTGGTGACCTGGAATCCGTCCATCACGGCCTGGAGGGCACAGATGGGGTCGACTTCGGTGACGATGACGCGAGCGCCCTGTCCGCGAAGAGATTCGGCCGAACCCTTACCAACGTCGCCGTAACCACAGACGATGGCGACCTTGCCACCAATCAAGGTGTCGGTGGCGCGGTTAATGCCGTCGATCAGTGAGTGGCGGCAGCCGTACTTGTTGTCGAACTTCGACTTCGTAACGGCGTCGTTCACGTTGATGGCCGGGAAGAGGAGTGAACCGTCCCGCTCCATCTCGTAGAGACGGTGCACGCCAGTGGTGGTCTCTTCGGAGACACCGATGATGTCAGCGGCCATGGCCTCGAACATCTTTTCGCCGCTCGAGACAATCTTGTTGAGCAGGTTCAAGATGACGCCGTACTCTTCGGAGTCGGAGGCGTCCGGAGCGGGCACAACGCCAGCAATTTCGTATTCACGACCCTTGTGGATGAAGAGGGTGGCGTCGCCACCATCGTCCAAGATCATGTTGGGACCGGCGTGGCCAGGCCAGCGGAGCAGCTGGTCGGTGCACCACCAGTACTCCTCCAAGGTCTCACCCTTCCAGGCGAAGACGGGAGTTCCCTGGGGGTTGTCGACGGTGCCGTTGGGTCCGACAACAACGGCCGCGGCCGCGTGGTCCTGGGTTGAGAAGATGTTGCAACTCACCCAACGGACATCGGCGCCGAGAGCCACGAGGGTCTCGATGAGGACGGCAGTTTGGATGGTCATGTGGAGGGAGCCAGCGATGCGGGCACCCTTCAGGGGCTGGCTGGCACCGAACTCGGCGCGCATGGCCATGAGACCCGGCATTTCGTGTTCGGCCAACTTGATTTCGGCACGGCCGTAGTCGGCGAGGGATAGGTCGGCAACTTTGAAGTCAAAGGACGCAGAGGTCATCTGTACTTTCTCCTTATAGATGGATTGGTAAATCGAAAGTGGCGCCGACCTCTGTCGTTCAATCGCCTGCCAAGACTTTACCGGCTAACGGTCAGAAATGAAACACCGCACGTGGTTCAGCGGTTGAGGAAAGCCTCAAGAGAATTGAAGTAACTCTCCATACCGGACTTGGCACCTTCGGCCATACCCTCGGGCAGTTCACCAAACTGCGAGAAACTCATCCACGAACGGTCGCCGCGAGTGGCAAATCGCAACTCCACACGGTGAGCGGGCCCCGAAAGATCGCGCGCGTTAAACACTGCATCGTCGTTGGTGTAGAGCATCGAGTAGTCGAGTTGCTCATCTGGAACGGCGGCGAGAATCTCACCATAGAAATGGTGCTTGGAGCCGTCCATGGGGACGACGACCGTGGCGCTCCAGCGACCACCAACGACTGGTTCCATAGTGACGCTTTCGCGAGGTGACGTGAAGCCCTCCGGTCCGTACCAGGTGGCGAGTTGGTCGGCATCGGCCCACGCGAGATAGAGGGCACCTACCGGAACTGCAAATTCACGCTCGACGGTATAGAGATGCTCGCTCATCGCTACTGCCCAATGCGGAATTCAACGACGTCGCCGTCTTGCATGACGTAGTCCTTGCCTTCAATGCGGGCCTTGCCGACTGAACGGGCATTGACAACTGATCCCGCTTCGACGAGGTCGGCGAAGGCGACGACTTCGGCCTTAATGAAGTGCTTCTGGAAGTCCGTGTGGATGACGCCAGCGGCCACGGGTGCGGTGTCGCCCTTGTGGATAGTCCAGGCCCGGGCTTCCTTCGGCCCGGCCGTGAGGTAGGTCTGCAGGCCCAAGGTGTCAAAGCCAACGCGAGAGAGCTGAGCGAGTCCCGACTCGTCCTGTCCGAATGACGACAGCAGCTCGGCCGC
>CANBVQ010000013.1 GCA_947372925.1 Acidimicrobiaceae bacterium | reverse complement strand
GCAAGTTGGTTAAAGACCGCATAGACCGCGACGACGAAGATGGCGTACGTACTTATCTGACCGGTATCGGTCAGTACACGCTGTTGACGAAGGAAGGCGAAGTTCGGCTCGCGAAGATTCACGGGTACGGGAAACTGGCCGTGGAACTTCTGACGTTGAACACAGAAAAAGGTTCTATTGACGCGTTGACCGCTGACGCCCTGGTGGCGTTGCGCGAAATCTCCGAGGACCTCGATCTCAGTGAGTCGGCGGATGGCAAGTCGACCGCCAGTTCGTTCGACTACGCCGTCTATGAGATCCCCAGCATTCTGCACCCCCTCTTCCGCACGATGCTCTCCAAGCTCGATCTCATCAAGAAGGGCAAGGCCGTTTCCAAGGAAGCCCGTTTGGTCAAGCTCGCTCCCCGTGAGCTGCAAGCGATGAAGATGCTCGGCAAGCGTGGCGAGAACGCCCAAGAGGAGTTCGTAACCTCCAACCTTCGCCTCGTGGTTTCGATCGCGAAGAAGTACCAGGCTTCCGGTCTGCCCCTCCAGGACTTGATTCAAGAAGGCAACTTCGGTCTGATGCACGCCGTTGAGAAGTTTGACTACCGCAAGGGTTTCAAGTTCTCGACCTACGCCACCTGGTGGATTCGCCAATCAATTACGCGTGGTATTGCCAACACTGGTCGAACCATTCGCCTCCCCGTACACGCCGGCGACACGTTGGCCCGCGTTCAAAAGGCAAAGACTCGACTTGAAATCCACTTCGGCCGTCCGCCGACCATGGTGGAACTCTGCTGGGACACCGACATGGTCGAGTGGACTCCCGAAAAGGCCAAGCAGGCCGAAGAGAAGTCGCGGACCGAGCGCGCCGAGAAGGCTTCGAAGAAGCCCAAGGGTGCCGACGACGAATTGAACTTTGATGACGAGGACCTCGCGCCAATCCGCGGCGCGGCCCGATCCTTTTGCCCTAAGGCACCAAAGAACGGTGAGAAGGGCGAAGAGTGCCCGAACCGCTGCCAGAAGTTGCGCGAAGCACTCCGCTTCTCGAACGACCCCGTGTCTCTGTCGGAGCCACTGCGCGAAGACGGTGACGCCGAACTCGGTGACGTTATTGAAGACCGTTCAGTTTCATCTCCCTACGAAGTAGCGGCCGAGTCGCTCATTCCCCAGGAGATCGAGCGCGGACTGCAAGTCCTCGATGAGCGTGAGCGTCAGATTCTGCGCATGCGTTACGGCCTCGGTGGAATGCCTCAGCGCACCCTCGAAGACGTCGGTGCCGAACTGGGTCTTACGCGCGAGCGGATTCGCCAGATTGAGTCACGTGCGATGAGCAAGCTCCGCCACCCCGCTGTAGACATGGGCTGGCGCGACCTACTCGCGTAGTTACGAGAGTTTCTTACTCTTAAATTTCGAGCGGCCCAAAAAGGCCGCGACTGCCAACACAACCATGCCCAACGCGAACGGTGTGCTGGGCGCGCGGCGGTTGGTCGCTCGCACCGGGTGATCAAAGATCAGCGTCGGCCACTCACGTTCGTGGGCGATCTTGGTCAACGTCCGGTCGGGGTTCACGGCGAAGGGGTGACCCACCACTTCCAACATGGGGACGTCAGTCTCTGAGTCGGAGTAGGCCGATGACTCGGTGAGGTCGATACCCCGCTCGGCCGCCAGCTCGCGAATAGCCACGGCCTTATTGGCACCTTGGCAGAAGAACTCCAGTTCACCGGTGTAGCGATCCATGTCGTCAACCTTGCCTCGGGAGGCGATCGCGCCGTTAGCGCCGACGATGTCGGCGAAGGGCTCCACAATTTCCGCCGGTGATGAACTCACAATCCAGACCTCGTCACCCTGGGCGCGGTGGTAATCGATGAGCTCAAGTGCTTCGCGGTAGATCAGTGGTTCGATGACGTCGTGCAGCGTTTCGGTTACGAGTTGACGAACGTCGTTTCGGTTCCAGCCCTTGGCAATTTTGAGCATGTCACGCCGAATCTTTTCCATCTTGTTCTGATCGGCGCCGAACCAGAGAAACATCAATTGACCGACTACGGCTCGCACCAACGTGCGACGACGGATAAAGCCACTGGCGTGAAGTTGCGGGCCGAGGGCGACGACGGACGTTTTCGCAATAACGGTCTTATCGAGATCAAAGAAGGCCGCGCGCATACTCGAATGGTAGGCGAGCAACTCGTCAGTTATTGGGCGGTGAATATCCCGTTCAGGCAACCGTGTTCGCCCTTCTTGACCAAGAGCAGGACGTGGTCGTGCTCTTGAAAGGTGGTCGAAGGCGAAGGAGAGAGGGGCATCTCGTCTCGGACGATGGCCACAACCTTGGCCACGTCTGGGAGTGCAATCTCATCCAGGGTGGAGTTATTCAAGATGACCGGAGCGTCACTGTCGAGGGTGACTTCGACCATCTCCATGGAACCCTGCGCCACGTCCATGATGGGCACGACGGCGCCGACTTCTACGAACTCGTCAACGAGCGACGTAATCAATGTCGGGATGGAGACCTTGACGTCCACGCCCCAGTTCTCGTCAAAGAGCCATTCGTTACGCGAGTTGTTGACGCGAGCGATAACGCGGGTGATACCGAGGTGCGTCCGGGCGAGCCAACTCACGACGAGGTTGTCTTCGTCGTCACCGGTGGCGGCAATCATGACGTCGAAGCCGCTGATGTCGGCGCGGTTCAGGGCCTTCACTTCGCAGGCGTCACCGTGCTCCACGCGAATGTTAGGAAACTGCAGTAGATCGCGAAGCTTGGTTACGGCGTCGAGGCGCTGTTCAATCAAGACAATGTCGTGGTGGCGCTCAGCGAGGTCAGTGGCAATAGCCGTTCCGACCGATCCACCACCGGCGATAACAATCTTCATGACTGACCGATCCCGAGAACTGCGTTGAGCTGACGGGCACCTTCGGGGGTGACCATAAAGAGGACCTTGTCATCTTCTTGTCCGTAGAGGCCATCGATGTCGAGGCGGCCCTGACTGCCGCGAACCACCGCAACCACGCGAATGTCGTTTCCGACGTTGAGCTGCTGTACGGGCTTGCCGGCCAGGGTGTCGGGGAGGAAGCGCTCGAGCACCATGACGGTGGCCGAGTCATCGGTCCAGGCAATCGTCTCGTCCTCGTTAAGCAACCAGCGCTTGACCTGACTGGTCGTCCACGTAACGGTGGCCACGGTGGGGATGCCGAGACGTTGGTAGATAGCAGCGCGCTGGGGGTCGTAAATACGAGCAACCACGTCTTTAATTCCGTAGGTGCTCTGGGCGATACGGGCACAGAGAATGTTGGTGTTATCACCGTTGGTTACGGCCGCAAATGCCTGCGCTTCGCCGGCCCCGGCCTGGCTTAGGACGTTGCGGTCAAAGCCCGAACCCACGATGCGCTTCCCGTTGAAGCTTTCGCCTAAGCGACGGAAGGACTCTGCGTTCTTGTCGATAATGGCGACGCTGTGGCCATCTTCTGAAAGTTGGGTGGCGAGATCGCTCCCAACGCGACCACAACCAACGACGACAATATGCACGAGGTTCATCTCACCACTTTGCGTCGCGAAATGCAAGTTTCTCTTGAAAGTTATTGCTGAGTCGTAGGATGCGGAACGTGGATAACGCCGGTGAACAGATACGTCATAACTCTCCGGTCCTCACCTCGCACGCCGATACTCGCACCTTCTACCCCGAAACGCTGGGCTATCGCCTGAAGCGTAAGTTCCTGGGTGAGCCGTACGTATCGGAGCAACTCAAGGGTGAGCGACTGAACAATCCGACTGCGTTGGGAGTCCTCGCCCCTGACTGCATTTCGTCGTCGTCCTACGGAGCCGAACAGATCTTGACCCAGCTCACACCGGCCATCGGCCTCGCTGCCTTCTCGTTGCTCGTGCCCATCATGTTCGTCATCTTGGGGGTATTGGTCTTGGTGACCCTGAGTTACCTCGACGTCATTGGCGCGTACTCCATCAAGGGTGGTAGCTACATCGTCACGCGTGACAACTTTGGTCCCAAGACCGCGCAGATCACGGCCGTGGCACTGCTGATTGACTACATCGTGACAGTCGCGGTCCAGAGTTCGGCCGGCACCGCAGCCATGACGAGTGCCTTTCCGACGTTGTTGCCGTACACGTTGTGGATCACGGTCGGTGTCGTGCTGCTCCTGATCTACGTCAACTTGCGCGGCCTCAAGGAGGCCGGTGCCTTCTTCGCCTTCCCCTCATATTTCTTCATCGCCATGATGTCGCTCACGATTTTCGTGGGCCTCTACAAGCACTTCGCGGGCTCTCTCGAGTTCGTGAAGCAGCCCGCCGCCGACCTGCTGGTCGGTGGTCAGCTCGGTACTCAGGGCCACGGCTTCTTGTTCGGCGTGGCCTTCTTGACCTTGTTGCGTGCATACGCCAACGGAGGTTCATCGTTGACCGGTCTCGAAGCGATTTCAGACTCCGTCTCCGGTTTCAAGCGGCCCGAGGCCTACAACGCTCGCAAGGTCATGTTGATTATGGCCGGCATCTTGAGCTTCCTACTGATTGGAACCACGATGCTGGCGACCTGGACGCACGCGTTGCCGTACGCCGCCGGATCGCCCACGGTGGTCTCGCAAGAAGTTGCGGCCGTCTTTGGCACTCAGGGCTTTGGTCACATCATCTACCTCTTGGTTCAGCTCGCCACCGTGGCGATTCTCTACACCGGAGCGAACACCGCCTTCAATGGTTTCCCGTTCCTCGCTAATTTCGTCGCGACGGACAAATACCTTCCCCGTCAGCTCACGAAGCGCGGCCACCGCCTGGCATTCTCCACCGGCATTATTTGGTTGGGCACGATGGCCCTGGTCTTGATCTTCGTCTTCAATGCCAGTGTCAACGGACTGATTGCGCTCTACGCCATTGGTGTTTTCACAGCCTTCACGATGGCCGGGGCCGGCATGGCCAAGCGTCACTGGACGACGCGAGCGAAGCGTTGGCAGCTGGGATTTGCGATTAACGGACTCTCCGCATTCACCTGTTTGATCGTGGCGTTGATTTTCGGTGTCGTGAAGTTTGGCGAGGGTGCCTGGATGGTTGTCTGTGCCGCCCCCTTCATGTTCTGGGGTCTGATTCACCTGCACAAGCAGTACGCCCAAGAAGAAGAGGCCTTCGAGTCGGGGAGTGGCGCTGGGACGCTGACAACTTCACACAACCGCATCGTCGTTTTCGTCGATCAGTACGACTTGGCCACCGAGCGAGCCTTGGCCTACTGCAAGACCTTGAGCTCCTCGACGATTCGCGCGATTCACTTTGACATCGACCCTGCGGTCACCAAGGAACTCGAAGAGCGTTGGGGCCGCAGTGAGTCGGCCTCTTCATCGATCCCACTCGAAATCATGGAGTGCGAAGACCGTCGCGTTGACCGCGCCGCCCTCGAAGTCGTCTCCGACATGGTTCGTGACCCCAAGGTCTTCGCGATGGTGATTTTGCCTCGCCGTGGATTCACGTCGCGAATCCAACGTCTGCTCCATGACCGGACGGCCGACACGATTGCTTCGGCCGTCATGCACGTGCCCCGCACCGCAGCCACCATCGTTCCCTACCGTATGAAGACCGTGGTTCCCACGGCCCAGTCCGTTGACGCTCCGTCGGCCGACGTTGTGGTTCGTGGTGGCCATCGCGAAGAGGCCCACTTGGAGGCCGACGAGATTCTCGATACTCGTCGCTCGGAATCTCACGCCGGTGAAATTGGTGCGGTGACCCTGCGTCAAAAGGCCAAGTTGGCGGGACGAGTGAAGTCGATCACGGTCGAAAAGGGTGCCAACGGTCAGTCGATGTCCTGTCTGCTCTCTGACTCCACGGGATCAATCAAACTGGTCTTCCAGGGCCGAGACATCGTGCCGGGTCTGGAGCGGGGCGTTCGCCTGTTGGTCTCGGGAACGGTCACCTCTTTCAACCGTGAAGCGGTGATTATGAACCCCGAATACGAGATTGTGGCCGGCGCTAGCTCTGAAGAGGGCTAAATACGCCATTTCAGCACTGACTCGGACTAGTTTTTTACCGGCTTGACCCGACTTTGGGTCAACAAGAACCGTTTCGCGGTTCCCCTACCAAGGAGTAACGACCCAGTATGAATCCACTACTTCATCTGGCAGAGGGTGGGTATCAACCCTTCCACCTCACGCCTACCGATAAGACATGGTTGTACCTCGTCCTCGCCGCTGGCGTAATCGGCATTCTTGTCGGCCTGTTCTTGATGAAGGGCGTCCTCGCCGCTGAGCAAGGCTCCGAGAAGATGCGCGAAATCGCCAAGGCCATCCAAGAGGGTGCCGAAGCGTTCCTGTCGCGTCAGTTCAAGACCATCGCCGTCATCGTCGTGCCACTGGCCCTAGCGATCTACTTCACCGGTACCGAGGTCCTTGGACCTGACAACGTCGTGGAGATGACCAAGGGTGCCAACGGTCTCTACCGCGTGATCTGCTTCCTCGTCGGTGCCATCTTCTCGGGCCTCGTTGGTCTGATTGGTATGTCGACCGCTGTTCGAGGCAACGTTCGCACCGCCGCCGCTGCTGTTCGCACCGGCCGTACCGACGAAGCACTGAAGGTCGCCTTCCGCACCGGTGCCGTAACTGGTCTGCTCTGCGTGGGCCTCGGCCTCGTCGGCGCCGCCGGTATCTTCCTCATCTTCCAGAACTCCGCCACCACGGTGCTCGTCGGCTTCGCCTTCGGTGCTTCCCTCCTGGCCCTGTTCATGCGCGTCGGTGGTGGAATCTTCACCAAGGCCGCTGACGTCGGTGCCGACCTTGTCGGCAAGGTGGAAGCTGGAATTCCAGAAGACGACCCTCGCAACGCCGCAACTATCGCTGACAACGTCGGTGACAACGTCGGTGACTGTGCCGGTATGGCGGCGGACCTCTTTGAGTCCTACGTCATCACCATCATCGCCGCCCTCATCTTGGGTTACTCGGCGACGCAAAGCTCGACCAGTGTTCTCTTCCCGCTCATTGTTCCCGCCATCGGAGTTATTGCCTCCATCGTCGGTATCTACTTCGTGAAGTCACGCGCCAAGGACCGCAATGCGCTGCAGCCCATTAACCGCGGTGTGTGGTTGAGCTCGATCCTCACCATCGGTGCGACCTACTTCGTGGCGCACTACTACGTGCACTCGACCAAGGTCTTCTTGGCTGTTGTCGCCGGTGTTGGTCTCTCCCTCCTGGCTTCCTTCATCACTGAGTACTTCACCTCCACGGAGAAGACCCCAGTGAAGGAAATCGCCGAGTCGGCTAAGACCGGTCCCGCAACCACCGTGTTGAGTGGTATTGCCTTCGGTCTCGAGTCGTCCTTCTGGGCCGCTCTGTCCATCGTCGCAGCTCTCGCCGCGGCGATTGCCCTCGGCGGTAGCGACGTGCAGCAGGTTCTCTACTACGTCTCACTGATCGGTATCGGCCTCTTGTCGACCGCCGGCATGATCGTGTCCGAAGACTCCTTCGGTCCCGTTTCGGACAACTCGGCCGGTATTGCCGAAATGGCCGGTGAGTTCGAAGGTGACGTTGAGAAGGTTCTCGTGAGCCTCGACGCCGTTGGTAACACGACCAAGGCCATCACCAAGGGTGTGGCTATCGGTTCGGCCGTTATCGCCGCCGTGGCACTCTTCGCTTCCTTCATCGAGACCATCGGTCAGCAGACCGGTGTTGTTGATGATGTGTTCAGCAAGATTCCAATCAACATCGCCGACCCCAAGACCTTCATCGCCGCCCTTATCGGTGGTTCGGTGGCCTTCTTGTTCTCGGCACTGGCCATTCGCGCCGTAGGCCGCACGGCTGGAACCGTGGTGGAGGAAGTACGCCGCCAGTTCCGCGAGCACCCCGGCATCATGGACTACTCCGAGAAGCCTGAGTACGGCAAGGTCATCGCGATCTGCACCACTGCTTCGCAGCGCGAGCTCGCCACCCCAGCTCTACTGGCCATCTTGACCCCCGTCGCCGTTGGCTTCGGTCTCGGTTACTTGGCTCTCGGTGGATTCTTGGCTGTCTCGATCATCACCGGTCAGCTCATGGCCAACACCTTGAGCAACTCCGGTGGCGCATGGGACAACGCGAAGAAGTTCGTTGAAGACGGCTTCGGTGGCGGTAAGGGTTCTGAAGTTCACAAGGCCGCCGTTATCGGTGACACCGTCGGTGACCCCTTCAAGGACACCGCGGGTCCCGCGTTGAACCCACTGATCAAGGTGATGAACCTGGTCTCGCTGTTGATTCTCCCCGTGGTTATTACCAACATGGACAACAGCGGTACTCGTTACTCCATCGCCATTGTCTCGACCGTTGCAGTTCTCGGTGCCATCTTGTTCTCCAAGCGTGGCGCTGCATCAATGGCCGACCAGTAGTCGATGAATCAAATAGGGGCGGGCGCAAGCCCGCCCCTATTTTTTTGTATCACGCTCGGTTAACGTGCGTCCGTTGTATGTTCTGAAAGTCCGAGAAAGGTGGTGGCCATGGCGCGTGCGCTCGTAATTGTTGAATCCGTCGCGAAGGCCACCCGTATTCAGGCCATGCTCGGCAAGGACTTCATCGTCAAGCCATCGGTCGGCCACATCCGCGATCTACCCGAGAGTGCGGCCGATATCCCCGCCTCGGTCAAGGGGGAGAAGTGGGCCCGACTCGGTATCAATGTCAATGACCACTTCAAGCCGGTCTACGTCGTTTCCTCGGGCCGCAAGAAGATTGTCTCTGAATTAAAGGCGGCCCTCAAGGAAGTCGAAGAGCTCTACCTCGCGACCGACGAAGACCGCGAAGGCGAGGCCATCGCCTGGCACCTAATTGAAGTCCTTAATCCCAAGGTGCCGGTCAAGCGCATGGTCTTTCACGAAATCACGGCGGCGGCCATTGAAAAGGCCGTCAGCGAAACCCGCGATCTCGATACCCACTTGGTCGACGCCCAGGAGGGTCGACGTTTCCTCGACCGCCTCGTCGGCTACGAAGTCTCTCCAGTTCTGTGGCGTGCGGTAGATAAGGCCCGCTCGGCCGGTCGCGTGCAGTCGGTCGCGGTGCGCCTGGTCTGTGAACGCGAACTCGAGCGAATGAAGTTCACCTCGGCCGCCTGGTTCGACGTGGTGACGACCATGACGTCGGTGAGCAACGACCGATTCGAAGCCACCGTGGACACGATCGCCGGAAGTTCGTTGGCCACCGGTAAGAACTTTGACGCCGCGGGTCAGTTGGACGCTTCGGCCAACGTGGTTGTTCTGGGTGAAGTTGACGCGACGGCACTCGCCACGCAGCTAACGGGTGCCACCGTCAACGTGGTCTCGATCACGTCGTCCCCGCGAACCCAGCGGCCCCAGGCGCCATTCATGACGTCGTCGCTACAGATTGAAGCCTCCCGCAAACTCCGCATGGACCCCGAGCGCACGATGCGGGCCGCCCAGCGGCTGTACGAACAGGGTTGGATCACCTACATGCGAACCGACTCGACCACGCTGTCGAAGGAAGCGCTCAACGCCGCTCGCACCCACGCTCGCGAGATGTTCGGTGATGACTACGTCGCCGACGTTCCCCGCACCTATGACCGCAAGGTGAAGAACGCCCAAGAGGCCCACGAGGCCATTCGTCCGGCCGGTGAGAGCTTCCGCTCGCTGGAAGAGGCGGCCTCGCAGCTCTCTGGAGACGAGTACGCGGTCTACGACCTGATCTGGAAGCGCACCATTGCCTCGCAGATGGTCGATGCCAAACTGACGAGCGATCGCGTCCGTCTGCTCGCCACGCTGAGTGATCTCCCCGGGCGCCCCGGAGCCACGGAAGTGGGTCTGAGTGCCAACGGTCTGCGCATCGAGTTCGCCGGTTTCCGCCGGGCCTACGTCGAAGGCAGTGACGACCCCGAGAGTGAGTTGGCCGATCAGGAGCGCCTCCTGCCGCCACTCACCGAAGGCTCCACGGCCACCGTGGCTCTGGCCGACGCCAAGGGTCACGACACCAAGCCACCAGATCGTTTCAGCGAAGCCACGTTAATTAAGAAGCTCGAAGACCTCGGAATTGGTCGCCCGTCGACCTACGCCTCGGTAATGAAGACCATCGACCGACGGGGTTACGTCTGGAAGAAGGGCAAGGCCCTGGTCCCGGCCTTCAAGGCTTTCGCCGTCGTCAATCTCCTCTCCACCTACTTCGCCGACCTCGTGGACTACCAGTTCACGGCCGCCATGGAAGATTCTCTCGACGCCATCGCCTCGGGTGATCGCGAACTCGAACCGTGGCTCAAGTCCTTCTACTTTGGTGACGCATCGGCGCCCACCGAGTTCGCCAAGCGTGGACTGCATGCCATGGTCACCGAGCAGTTGGACTTTGACTACGCCGCCATCAACTCGCTTCCTCTCGGTACGGCGCCTGATGGTGAGGCCGTTTCGGTCCGCTCCGGTCGCTACGGCCCCTACTTGGTGCACGGTGAGCGACGGGTTTCGATCCCCGAAGCCACGGAACCCGATTCACTCACGGTGACTCGGGCCCTCGAACTGCTCGACGCCCCCAGCGGCGACCGTGAGTTGGGCACCGACCCGGCCACTGGGTTAGTGGTGTACTTGAAGGCCGGTCGCTACGGCCCCTACGTGCAACTTGGCGAACTCGTCGACGGCAGTAAGCCCAAGACGGCCTCACTCTTTTCCACGATGTCTATCGAGACCATCACGTTTGAGGATGCACAGAAGTTGCTCTCCCTGCCTCGCGAGATCGGGGCACACCCCGAAAATCAGGAAATGATTGTCGCCACCAACGGTCGCTACGGCCCCTACGTGATGTGGGGGAAGGACTCCCGTTCGTTGGAGAGTGAAGACGAAATCTTCTCCGTCGATCTTGAAAAGGCGCTGCACTTGCTGGCCCAGCCGAAGTTGCGCGGCCGACGTGCGGCCGCCGGTCCGCTCCGCGAACTGGGTCCTGATCCCATCACGGGCAAAGAGGTCGTGGTGAAGACTGGCAAGTTCGGTCCCTACGTCACCGACGGCGAAGTGAATGCCACCTTGCGTATTGGCGACACCCCCGAAACGGTGACTATTGATCGGGCCTGTGAACTGTTGGCCGAGCGTCGCAACGCCGACCCCACCGCTCGACGGGCCCCGGCCAAAAAAGCTGCCAAGAAGACCGTGAAGAAGGCCCCGGCGAAAAAGGCGGCCGCCAAGAAGGCGCCGGCCAAAAAGGCTGGCGTGAAGAAGGCGCCGGCCGCCAAGAAGGCCACGAAGAAGGCGACGGGCGGTACGGGTCGCGGGGCGAAGGGCCAAGGTGCCGATCAGTCGGCGACCAACGCTGATCTCATTAGTCGCCTCTCCGGCGAGTGAGCCCCACCACGCCACTCTTCGTTGCCTTCGAGGGCATCGACGGCTGTGGCAAGTCGACGCACGCCAAACGGGTGGCCAAGGCCGTTGACGCTCGCTTTACGTTTGAACCGGGCGATACCCCGCTCGGGGTCATGTTGCGCCAGCGACTTCTAGACGCTAGTGAACCAATGAGCCCGCAGACCGAGGCCCTCTTGATGCTGGCCGACCGCTCCCATCACGTCAGTACCGTCATCACCCCCACTCTGGCCGCTGGTCAGTCGGTGGTCTCCGATCGCTACTTCGGTTCGACCCTGGCCTATCAGGGCTACGGCCGAGAGATGGACCTCGCCCCGCTACGCGCCGCGACCGACGTGGCCATTGGCACCTGTCGTCCCGATCTGACCATCGTCATCGACATCCCCGTCGCGGTAGCCCACGCTCGACGGGCTCCCTCACAGCGGGATCGTTTCGAGTCCGCGACGGTCGACTTCCACGAACGGGTCCGTCAAGGTTTTCTCTCGCTCGCCGAGTTAGAGCCGAACTGGATTGTGATCAACGGCAACCAGAACTTGGAAGCGGTCACCGAGCGGGTGGATGCGGCACTCGCGGCCATTGGCTGGTTCGCGTGAGCGACGTCTTCTCGTCCCTCGTGGGGCAGGTCGGTGCGGTGAACGCACTGCGCCGATACGCCGAACAGCCCTCGCACGCCTATCTCTTCACCGGACCACCCGGAGCCGGCAAGCTGGAGGCGGCCGTGGCCTTCGCCGCCGCCCTGGAGTGTCCCGACCACGGCTGCGGCACGTGCGATGAGTGCACTCGAGTGCTGCGAGGATCGCACCCCGACGTCTCGATTGTGGCGCGGGCCGGCGTGCAGTGGAGTGTCGATGAAATTCGCGAGGCGGAGCGCGTGGCTCGCCGTCGACCTTTGCACCAGGGTCACCAGATCTTGATTCTGCCCTCCATCGAACTCTCGACCAACGCGGCCCCGGCCCTGCTGAAGACGCTGGAGGAGCCACCCCGGCGCACGATTTTCATTTTGCTGGCCGATGAACTTCCTGAACATCTCGTCACCATCGAGTCTCGGTGCGTTGAAGTTAATTTTCACTCGCTCTCGACCGAAGACATCCTGCTGGTCCTCGAGCGCGAAGGTGTTCCGGCGGTCCAAGCGCGCACGAGTGCGGAGGCCTCGGCCGGGAATCTTGATCGAGCTCGCCTGCTCGCGAACGATCCCCAGCTCGCTGATCGTCTCGCCGCCTGGCGTCGCCTCCCCGAAATGCTGACGGCCAATTCGCCGGCTTCGCTGGCCACCTCGACGCTGGCCGCATTGGAGGGGGCCGTCGAGCCCCTCAAGGCCCGTCACGCCGAAGAGCTCGATCAGTTCAAGGCCGACGCTGAAGGACCGGGTCGCCGACGAGTTGGGGGAGTCAAGGAAGTTGAACTCCGACACCAACGAGAGCAGCGTCGTTTCCGAACGGACGAACTTCGCTTTGGACTGGCTGCCCTGACCCGCACGTATCGCGAGCGCATGATCTCTTCCCTTGAAGGCGTGGCCGATGGTGACGCCCGGGGTCGCACCGATGCCCGCAGTGCCATTGCTTGTATTGAGGCAATTGCTTCGTCGTCCGATGCGCTCTCGCTCAACGCCAACGAATCACTGCTTCTCACCAACCTCTTCACCCAGTTATCCCGCCTCTAGGAGTCCGAGACCGGGTGGGGTAAAGTAGAAGTCCTGCCTGGGTAGCTCAGTTGGTAGAGCAACGCATTCGTAATGCGTAGGTCAGGGGTTCGAATCCCCTCTCAGGCTCCACGAATGAGCCGATTGTCCTTAACGGATGAAGGGTCGAACTTCCACTCGACGGTTGCAGGCCTTGGAGCCCTCGGTGGCCAGCACAAGGGCCTCCTCGTCGCTACTGGCCTCAATAACCCAAAATCCACTGACGTACTCCGTGGTGTTGTGCAGGGGCTCCTTGGAAATAATGCCCGCGCCGCCGCGGTTGTCAATCAACGTGGCGTTCGAGGGTGAGGTGATACCCCCGGCGAGGACCCAGTGGCCGTTGGCTTCGAGCATGTCGTTAAAAGCATCGATGGCCACACCCTCTTCGGCCGTTCCGGTGCCGGAGCCATTGTCAATGACGGAAACGAGATAGCGCACGGGTGTCTCCTAGTTGGGGTTGATCGAACGTCGTGTCAGATTTTACGTGCGTCGAACCACCTTTCGATGGTTGTCGTAGTGCACCCGCACACTGTCACTATGAGTTCAGAGCCATTAGACATTGAGACCTTTACCGCCGAGACAGCGGCGGCCTTCGCCGCCATGAATTCGGCGCAACTCATTGGGATCGCGCTACGTGAACGAAACAATCGTGGCTGGGGAACGGCTCGGGGCATTTACCTGCAACTCTTACGAGATGAAATGACCAGGCGGTCCATCTCGGTGGAGCCAATTCGTGAGACGGGCGTCGTATTTCTCGACGAGGTGTAGTTAGAACCGGCTGGCGTGCGCCGTGAAGTCGTCACTGCGCTCACGCCAGTTTTGGTAGTGATCAAAGCTGGGTGCGCCTGGTGAGAACAGAACCACCCCGCCAGTTGGCTCGAGGGCCTGCGTGGCCAAGGTGACGGCCGTCGTCATATCGGACGCCATCATCGTGGTGATACCGGGAGCCCGACGGTTGATCTCATTACTGATTCGTTCCCCGGCCTCACCCATGGCAATGATGGTGAGAACGGCATCGCAGTCGGCGAGTCCGTCGGCCAGTGGTCGGTAATCGACACCGCGGTCAAAGCCACCGACGATGAGCGCCACGTGACGACCCGGAAAGCTCCGCACGGCGGCCACGACCGGGAGGGGATTGGTGGCCAGGCCGTCATCAATGAAATCAGTAGTGAGTCCGTCGCGGAACGTGCGGTGAATCAAGGTGAGCCGGCCGGGCAGTGGTTTGAAACTCGAGGCCTCTCGCAGGGCGGCGGTCCGCACCTCGGCCACCGAACGGTGCAGGGCACTGGCCGTGGCGCGCAGGGCGAGGGCCACATTTTTTGCGTTGTGAGCACCAACGAGACCGAGCGTCGTCGCGAGTTCGGGGTCGTTCTCCGACACGGTGACGAGTTCGCCACCCATCTCGGTTCGGTGGAGAAGCAGGTCGGGGTCATCGGGCACCACGGTGAGGTGATGACCTTCGGCGCACGTCAGTTGCAACTTGTCGTGGCGGTACTGCTCGAGTGAACCGTGCCAGTCGACGTGGTCTTCACCCAGCGTGGTGAGCACCACGATGCCCGGGGCGTCGGTGATGTCCACGGCCTGAAAGCTCGATATTTCTAAGACTGTCCACGAGTCGGCGGCGTCTAGCGACAAAAACGGCGGGAGACCGATGTTGCCGGCGCTACGGGCCCGCACTCCACAGGCTTCGAGCATGAAGGTAATCAGCGAGGTGGTGGTCGACTTGCCCTTCGTCCCGGTGACGCCGATGACGAGATTGCGATCAGTGCCCGCGAGCCAGATGCCGGTGGCGGAAGTAACGGGAACGCCCGATGCCTCGAGGGCGAGCACGTCGTCACGGCGACGGGGAATGCCTGGACTCTTTATGACGATGTCGCAGTTGCGGAGAGCTTCTAGCCCACCGTTGTTCGTTTGGAGAACGGTGGGATCTTTGTGTGGTGCGTCATCGACGGCGACCACTGTGGCGCCGACCTGCTCTAGGACGTTGCGAGTCGCGGCTCCTTCGACGCCGACACCCCACACCCCAACGGTGCGACCAGCGAGGTCAGCGAAGCCACGAGGCCGGGACACGGCTCGCTCCTTGAGGTTCGAGTAGTTCGGCCAAGGTGCGCTCATTGGCGGTGGCGCGGGCCAGGTGGTGAAGGTGATCGCAGTCGGCGTAGGCCGGCATTGCGGCCACGGTCTCGAGGGCCACGGCACATTCGTCGGGGTCGCCCACGCACTCGAAGGGCTTCTTGTCCGAACCGAGCCCAACGAGCACGCGCAACTGTTCTTCTAGCGCGGGATTGGTCAAAGGGGGAGTCGGGCCGAAGATGGCGGACAGTTCGTCGCGCGAAAGAAACGGGGCGAGGACGAGGTTGATGAAGAGGCACTTGTCACAGGTGCCACACCACGTCACGAGACGCTCGGCCTGGTCTTGGTGAAACGCTCGGTTGCAGCTTCGAAATTCATGATGCACGTCGCGGTAGGTAGCGAAGCGTTCGGCGACCCACAGTTCGCTGCGGTCACGAAGCAAGCTGGCCACCTTGAAGCGGGGGCCGATGTATGAGGCGACCGCATCGTTGATGAGGTCCTCGGCGTTGGCCGACTTACTCCACTGGTGGTTGATGGCGAGGCCATCCCATATGGCGTTCGGCGCCGATGCGGAGTGTTCATTACTCATCACCACCGCACCGCGATCCTCGGCGAGGGCGGCAATGCAGGCCAACAACGTCACCATGGCGGTGACGGGAACGTGACCGTTGAAGAAGTCGGGATTCTTCGCGGTGATCTGGGGGTCCAGTTGCCTCGTGGCCCGCTTGATGGGCAGCGCCATAACGGCGG
The DNA here is from genome assembly GCA_947372925.1 of Acidimicrobiaceae bacterium. Taxonomy (GTDB): domain Bacteria; phylum Actinomycetota; class Acidimicrobiia; order Acidimicrobiales; family RAAP-2; genus RAAP-2. The sequence continues at coordinate 10,007 of CANBVQ010000013.1, read as the reverse complement.
CCGTGGCTTCGAGCGGGGCGAAGGTTCCACTCGGGGGGCTCATGACGAAGAGGGCCTGTTCGATCGCCGGGTTGAGTGAACGGACGCTCACGACCGAGTCGATGCCCCCACCGAATGGGGTGAGGGCCCGGAGGGGGTCGACTTCGTGGTCGCGGGGGGTGGCGGCAACCCCACCGAAGACGGCGACGTCGCCCAGCCAGAGTTGGTTGCGGAACGCAAACTCCCCGAGACCTTCACGAATCGCCGCAGTCAGGAAGCGCACCGCTTCAGGGGTAACGGGCGTGTCGCCGAGGTCCACGAGCTCCGGCGCGCCCGCTTTGAAGTAGGAGAGACCGGCGACGAGATACCAGAGCGTGGCGATTTCACGAGGTCCCGGTTCGCGTAGGTCGCCATCGACGTCGAACGTCACGGTTTCGGTAAACGTCAGGTCGTCGAGTTGGTAGTGGCCCGTGAGTGTGGTGGCGGTGACATCGAGTCCGACGTAGCGGAACTGTTTCGCACGATTAGGCATCGATACCCTCCACTCGCCGTGCCTTCAGCCTACGACTGCCACTTGGCCACGAGGGCAAAGCGGCCACAGGGTCGGGCCGCTCGGTCGGAGAAGAATTGGGCCCCACCGTCAGTCACTTGGGTGGCCATAGTGACGTTCGCGGCGGGCACGCCGAGCCCCTCAAGAATGGAGTGGGCGGTGGCCCGGGTGTCGAGCAAGTATCGATCGCCAACGTCGGGCCGGGCGTGCGACGCAAAATGGGGCGAACTGGCGATGACTTCGGGCCCCACTTGGTAGCGATCACCCGAAATGGCTGGCCCAATGGCGACGTGGAGTTGGCTCGCGTCAGTGTCGAGTGCGCTCACGGCCGCTTCGATTACGCCCGCGGCTAACCCGCGCCAACCGGCGTGCACGACGGCGAGTTGGTGCCGAGCGGGGTCTACGAGCAACAGTGGTGTGCAGTCGGCGACAATCATGGCGACCGCCTCCCCAACACGATTGGTGATGAGGGCATCTCCCTCGGAGGTTCCGTCGAGGGCGTCGACGTGCACCACCGCGGCACTGTGAATCTGCCGGATCCGGCGAACGGTGTCGTCCCCAATTGCCACGGCGACTCGTCGGTAGTTCTCGCGAACGTGGTCGGGGTCGTCGGGCCCGTTCGATCCCAGATTTAGGGACGCAAAATCACCCGTACTGACCCCACCCTCACGGGTGGTGAAGAAAGCCTCGACGCCGAGTGCGTGGAACATGGGCAGGGTCGCCACTGGCAACTGTCCCCGTAGCTCAATCGGCAGCGTTACTTGCGGTGACACGTCGCACACGTCCCAATGAGTTCGATGGTGTGTCGCACTCCTCGAAAACCGGTGGCCTGCGCCACGGCCTCCACCCACCGTTCCACATCATCTCCGTCTAACCCTCGTGTCACACCACATCGTTCGCACACGATGTGGTGGTGGTGATCCGTTCCGCAGTAGCGGTACTTGGCTTCACCTTCGAGGTCGTGCACGACATCGACCAGCTGTTCGTCGACCATCCGACGAAGTTCGCGGTAGACCGTGGCGAGACCGAGGCTCTCCCCATTGCGAACGGCCTGGGCGTGCAGCTGTTGGGCGCTAACAAAACCCGACACCGTGGCGAAGGCCGACAGCACGGTCGGCCGCGTCTTACGCGCCATGCGCCTTGATGATCCACATCGCCGCGATACCGACCACCGAGGCAACGAGCGTCCATCGGGAAGGGTGATTGGCGTGCGCCTCGGGCAAGATGTGCGACGTCGCGATATAGATGATGACGCCGGTGAACAGGGCCAGATAGAGGGCCACACCATTGGCGCTGATAAGTACGTATGAACCCAGGGTGGCCCCGGCCGTTCGGGCGATGGCGTCGGCAATCAACAACAGTTTGGCTTTGGCCGTCCAGCGCCCGCCCTTGATGAGAAACGCGACCGTGTTGAGGCCGTCGCTAAAGGCGTGAATTAAAAGGGCCAAGAAAACGGCGTACCCGAGAGTGTGGCTCACCTGGAAGGCTGCACCGATACCAACGCCGTCGAGAAAGACGTGGCCGATAAAGGCCACGGCACTCAATGTCCCAACCACGTGCCGGTGGTCGTGGTCGCTGCCGTAGTCCGACTCGTGCGGCTCGTGAGTGGCGAAAGACTTTTCGACGAGATGGAGAAGAAAGAAGCCCAGGACTATTGCGATCGACACAGTCGGAACTCCGAGCGTCTTTGACGTATTGGTGTCAAAGACCTCGGGCAGCAGGTCAAAGCCGACCAGGCCGAGCAGGAGGCCGGCTGAGAGCCCTAGAACGAGGTGGAGCCGGTCCTTGGTGCGCAGGGCAATGAATCCACCCAAAGTGGTGGCTACGGCGGTTAGGAGGGCGAGGAGCACGGCGATGATCATGGCCCCACCCTACTCATAATGAGAACGATTATCAAAACGAAGGTCAACGATGAGGGCGTATCGTGACCACGTGAAGACTGGCGAACTCCTCGAGCGGTGTGTCTTTCCCGCAACGAAAGACGTCGTGCCGTTGGCAGTTTCGGGTGGTGCCGATTCCGTCGGAATGGCGCTGTTGGCGCACGAGGCCGGTCTGGCGCTCCACATTCACCACGTTGATCACCACCTGCGAACCAACAGCACACGAGATGCCGAACTCGTCGTGGCCCTCGCTGCGGAACTCGGCGCCGCAGTAACGGTGCACGATGTGCAGCTCGAGAGTGGTGGCAACGTCGAGTCACGGGCCCGAGCGGCTCGTCGCTCTGTGCTGCCGGCCGGCATCTTGACGGGGCACACGATGGACGATTTGGCCGAGACGATGTTGCTCAATCTTTTGTGGGGGGCTGGTCTTGACGGGCTCTCGCCCATGACGCGTGGTGCGACCAAGCCTTTGATTCATCTTCGTCGTTTAGAAGTTCGCGCCCTAGTGCTCGCCTCGGGTCGGCCCTTTATTGACGACCCCACCAACGAGGATCAAACACTTCGCCGTAACGCGATGCGCCATCGAATCCTTCCGGCCCTGGCCGAGGTTGGGGAGCGAGACATCGTGCCGATTTTGGCGCGACAGGCCTGGTTGGTCGCTGACGAACGGGCCTGGCTCGATGAGATTGTCTCCCTGGACGCCGCCATCGGGTTCGACCAGGTGGACTGCCGTGAACTACAGACGTGGCCGACAGCGCGGGTTCGCCGGTGGGTGCGCCAGCACCTCACCACCAATGACCCCGACGGGACCCACGCACCATCACTCGATGAAGTTGAGCGAGTCTTGCGAGTGATTCGTGGTGAAGTAGTGGCGACGGAAGTCAGCGGCGGCCGACGGGTCGCCCGCAAAGATCAGTTTCTCTATCTGGCGTGAAGAACTCCCACTACCCTGTGATGCCGTGAGCGCCTCTGAGGAAATTCCAAGTCATCTTGCCTGGACCGGAGAGGACCTCGCCGGTGTCGTGTTGTCTTCCGAGCACATCCAGCACCGTACGGCCGAACTGGGTCAGCAGATTGCCCGGGACTACGCCGGCAATCCTCCGCTTCTCGTCTGTGTTCTCAAGGGTGCCGTGACCTTCATGAGCGATCTGATGCGCGCTATTCCACTCGCCGTGGACATTGACTTCATGGCCGTCTCCTCCTACGGTGCCGCTACCAAGTCCTCGGGTGTAGTGCGCATCGTGAAGGACCTGGAGTCCGACATCGCCGGTCGCGATGTCTTGATTGTGGAAGACATCGTGGACTCCGGTCTCACGTTGAACTACTTGCGCAAGTACCTCGGTTCGCGTAAGCCGGCCAGTCTCGAAGTCTGTGCGCTTCTCCTGAAGGAAGGCGAGCAGCGGGTGGAGCAGTCACTGCGTTACGTCGGCTTCACTATTCCCTCAACCTTCGTGGTGGGTTACGGCTTGGATGTGGCCGAGCGGTATCGCAATCTCGATGGCATCTACACCTACAAGGGGGAGGGCTCATGATTGATCGTGACCGAATCCAAGCGGCCGTTCGCGAACTACTGATCTCAATCGGCGAAGACGTAAATCGCGACGGACTCCTCGAAACGCCTCGCCGAGTAGCCGATATGTACGTCGAACTCTTCGAGGGGATCGAGGCCGATCCCGGTGCCCATCTGCGCACCACCTTTGAGGCCGGTCACGACGAAATGGTCATGGTCCGCGACATCCCTTTCACCTCGTTGTGTGAACACCACCTCGTGCCCTTCATGGGTCACGCCCACGTGGCCTACATTCCCGGCAAAGAAGGTCGCATCACCGGACTCTCGAAGCTGGCTCGCCTCGTCGAGGGCTACGCCCGACGCCTGCAGGTGCAAGAGCGCATGACCACCCAGATCGTTGATGCCCTCGAGCGCGAACTGAGTCCCCGTGGTTCCATCGTGGTCATCGAAGCGGAACACTTCTGCATGTCGATGCGCGGTGTTAAGAAGCCCGGTGCCACGACGGTGACCTCCGCCGTGCGCGGAATCTTTCAAAGCGACCCCGCGTCGCGCGCCGAAGCACTCAACTTCATTCACCAACGGCGCTAACCATGACGCGCAGTCCCGCCGTGATGGGCATCATCAACATCACTCCCGACTCGTTCTTTCCGGGTGGTCGCAGCGACTCCACGGCCACGGCCATCGCCACCGGTCGGCAGTTCTTTGACGCCGGGGCTGACATTGTTGACGTGGGTGGTGAGTCGACCCGACCCGGTGCCGAGCCGGTCAGCGAGTCCGACGAGTTGGCGCGCGTACTTCCGATTGTGACGGCCCTGGCGCAGTTGGGTCCAGTGAGTATCGATACGCAAAAAGAGGCCGTGGCCCGTGCGGCCGTGGCGGCGGGTGCCACCGTTATCAATGACGTCTCGGCCACTCTGGTGGAGCTGGCCGGCGAACTCGGCGTCGGGTACGTCGGCATGCATCGACAGGGTGACAGTCGCACGATGCAGGACAACCCCCACTACGACGACGTCGTGAGCGAAGTAGCGAGTGCGATGCGCGCCATTGCGTTGCGCGCGCGAGCCGTCAACGTGCCCCAACTCTGGCTCGATCCGGGCATTGGGTTTGGCAAAACGGCCGAACACAATCTGGAACTTTTATCTCACCTCGATGTTTTCCGCGCCCTGTGTGATGAATTGCAGTGTGGACTCTTCATCGGAACGAGCCGAAAGCGCTTTCTAGGCACGTTGGCTCCCGATTTTCTTGACGTTGATGACCGTTTAGAGGGTTCCATTGCAACGGAGGCGTGGTCAATCCTTTATGGTGCTGATGTGATTCGCGTACATGATGTTGCCGTGGCAGTTCAACTTCGAGAGCTGTTGACCATGCCAACCGCCGAGGTAGTGGCGTGAGGGGTAAGTGGGCCGCGGGCATCGAACCCCGTAATTTCACGTGGGTTTTTAAAGACAAGTTGGCCGTAGCCGAGCGCCCCGGTGGCTCCACCCTGGTGCACCGTCGCGTCCGTCGTGACGAAGAGCTGCGCTGGTTGAAGAACCACAAGTTCACACGAATGATCTCCATTCTTCCGCTGCCTCTCAATCAAGAGGCCTACGAAGAGCACCACTTCGCCTCAGCGACATACCCCATCATGAACGACAACGACGAGCACGATGTCGTGCGCGCCAGTTTCATTGATTTGCGTGAGTCGATGAATCGCGGCGACGTAATTTTGCTGCACGGCGACGAAGTTTCCGACCGCCTGCTCGGTCTCGTGGCCGGCTACCTGTTGTGGACCGGTCGGGTTGCCAGCGACGCTATTGCTATCGCTTCGGTCGAGCGCCTGTTTCGCCGTTCTATTGCCATTGAGGGTCGCGAGATCCTTAAGAACCTGCCGCTTAAAGAGGCGTAATCTTGGCGGCACGACCATGGTCGTGCGAAAGTCGAGGTACTCATGACGGACACTATTGAAATTCGTGGTCTGCGCTGCTCGGTCATTGTGGGCGTCCTGCCAGAAGAGCGACTGCGGGAGCAGCCCCTGACGTTCGACATCGACATCATGCGCTCTTTCGCTACGGCCGCCCTGAACGATGACATCCACGGCACGAGCAATTACGCCGCCGTTATTGATTTAGTGCAGCGCCTCGCGAGTGAGGGCAAGTTCCAGCTCCTCGAGACGTTGGCCTATCGCGCCGCACAGGAGATCATGAACTTCGACAGCGAAATCGCTGGCGTCACCGTGACGGTGCGCAAGTTGCGCCCACCGGTTCCGCAGGATGTCGACACCGTAGGTGTGCGCTGCACCCTTGATCGGTAATGGCTCGCGCCTTTCTTTCCCTCGGCAGCAATATTGGCGATCGCGGCCAGCACCTCTACGACGCACTCGCCACCGTTCGCGGTAGCGACACCATGAGGATTTCGAACGTCTACGCCACCGAGCCCGTGGGTGGGGTGGCGCAAGACGATTTTTGGAACATCGTGGTGGAGTTAGAGACTGCCGCGACCCCGCGGGAGTTACTAGAACGGGCCCGCCAGGCCGAGACCACGGCGGAGCGAGTTCGTGATGTTCGCTGGGGCCCCCGGACGCTCGACGTTGACGTTCTGCTCGTCGGTGAGGTAACGAGCGATGATCCCGAGATTCTTGTGCCGCATCCCCGAATGTGGGAACGTCGGTTCGTCCTCGCCCCGCTGCGTGAATTGGCCCCCGAATTGGTCCCAGAGGAGATCTACCAAGCCGCTAGTGGTGGGGTGGAGTCACTCGGTACACTTGACGAGTTGCGCTAACGACGAACGGCACCCACACGGGGCTGGAACGAAACGGGGCTCGTATGAGAATTGTGATTATTGGTGCCGGGCGAGCGGGAACGTCGCTGGCTGGAGCCTTCCACCAGGCCGGGTACGACGTCACGGTCTGCCATCACGACGAACTGCACACCGTGCCTTCGGCCGACGCCATCGTCCTCTGTGTTCCTGACGACGCCATCGCGACCATCGCATCACTCCTCCCGCGCACCGACGCCGTTGTGATGCACGTGGCCGGTTCTCGCACACTGGACGCCTTGAGTGGTCACGAGCGCGTCGCCTCGATGCACCCCCTCGTGGCGCTGCCTAACGGCGACATTGGTCAACGCCGTCTGAGTGGATCGGTCTTTGCGGTGGCCGGTGATTCCCTCGCCACTGAACTCGTCCAGGCCATTGGCGGTCGACCCATCACGTTGCGTGATGAAGATCGTGTCGCGTACCACGCAGCGGCCTGCATTGCGGCCAATCATCTCGTGACCCTCCTGCACTCGGTGGGTGCGCTCGCCGACGGTATCGGGATGTCGCTTGAGGACTTCATGCCCCTCGCTCAGAGTGCCATTGATGATGCGGCCACGATGGGCCCCCTGGCGGCACTCACCGGACCGGCTTCACGCGGAGATTTGACCACAATCGATGCTCACTTGGCCGCCCTGCCCGATGAGGCACGCCCGCTGTACGTCGCCCTGGCGAATGAAGCCCTGGCGTTGGGTGAAGCGCAGCGCGCCCGCTCGCGGTCTTAGTAGTGATTCATATCAACACGATTGAAGAGTGGCGTGCCTTGGCCGCCCAGCTCCGCAGCTCCGGCCAAACGGTTGGACTGGTGCCAACTATGGGTGCGCTCCACGAGGGCCACGGCTCACTTATCCGTCGTGCCGTGGACGACGGTGCCGTACCGATTGTCACCATTTTTGTTAACCCCCGCCAGTTCAACGACGCGTCGGACCTTGCGGCTTACCCCCGCGATGAAGCGCCCGACCTGGCGAACTGTGAAGCGTGGGGTGCCGCCGCCGTGGTGACTCCCAGCGTGCACGAGATGTGGCCGACGACGCCCACCGCCACCACGGTGTCAGTGACGGGTGTCACCGAACGCTTCGAAGGTGCCGGTCGCCCCGGGCACTTCGACGGTGTTGCCAGTGTCGTGACCAAACTCTTTGCCATTAACGGTCCGGCTCGGGCCTACTTCGGCGAGAAGGATTTCCAGCAACTGGCCATGGTTCGTCGCCTGAACGACGATCTCTCGCTCGGTATGACGATTGTGGGCTGCCCCATCGTGCGTGACGAAGACGGCCTGGCCCTCTCGAGTCGCAACGTCCTGCTCGACGCGGAAGGGCGACACGTAGCGCTGGGGTTTTCCCGAGGACTACGCGAAGCGACCGAACAGCCACGCTCCGCCGGCGACGTTCGAGCCGTGGTTCGGGCATCACTCGAGTCATCCGGTATTGACGTCGCCTACGCCGAAGTGGTCGATCCACTTTCGCTCGAACCCGTCACTCCCGAGTACGCCGGCACGGCCCGCGTACTGTTGGCCGGCGTGGTCCAAGGAGTTCGACTAATTGACAATGGTGACGTCACAATTGTTTCATCAGAGGGGGAGTAATGCTCTTAGCAATTGACACTGGAAATACCGAGACGGTCATTGGCCTCTTCGGTGATGAACCAAAAAACGTGGGGGCGCCGGGACTCGGCATTGCCCGCGCCACGGGGGAGCACGGCCTTAAGTTTCACTGGCGACTCTCGACCGTGCCGGAGCGCACACCCGACGAGTTGGCCATGGTCCTGACGCAGCTTCTCAATCTCGAAGGTCTCGATCTCCGGACGACCGTTACGGCCATCGCGCTGAGTTCGTCGGTACCGGCCGTCATTACGCAGATTCGCCGCATGGCCAATCGTTGGTTCGCCGATCTGCCCCTCACTGTGTTGGGGCCGGGCGTGAAGTCGGGGATGCCAATCCTGTACGACAACCCCCGCGAAGTCGGTCCGGACCGCATCGCCAACTCGGTCGGCGCCTACGACCTCTACCAGGGAGCCAGCATTGTGGTCGACCTCGGTACGGCCACGACCTTCGATGCCATCAGTGCCAAGGGTGAGTACTTGGGGGGGGCTATCACCCCCGGTGTCTCTATTTCACTAGATGCCCTCTACTCCCACGCGGCCGCACTGCGTAGTGTCGAGCTCGTCGAACCTCGCTCTGTAATTGGTCGCTCCACCGTCGAATCGATCCAGTCCGGCGTTCTCTACGGCTTTGCCGCCCAGGTCGACGGCATGGTGGAGCGCATCCGCGAGGAGCTTGGCGAGTGCACCGTTATTGCCACCGGAGGCCTCGCGGGGCTGGTCGCCCCCCGGACCAAACACGTCCAACACGTAGAACCATGGCTAACCCTCCACGGATTGCGTATCGTTCATGAGAGAAACCATTCGGGAGAATTCGCTTGAACACGCCATACTCATTCGATCACGACGCGTACGCCGCGGCTCTGCACGAACGCTTTGGCCACTTGACCGACGGTGAAGAGTCGGGTGTCACCGTCAAGGTGGCCGGACGAGTGATGCTGCTGCGAACCCAGGGCAAGTTGGCCTTCGGCACGTTGCGCGACTCGAGCGGTGAGATTCAACTCTTCGCCCTCTCGGCGGTGGCACACGAGTTTGAGGCCTTCACCAAGTTGCACCTCGGTGACTGGGTCGGTGTCGAAGGTGAAGTGGTGCGAACCAAGCGCGGTGAGTTGAGCGTCAAGGTCGGTTTCTGGCAAGTTCTCGCTGAGGCCCGCCAAAACTTCGGTGACAAGTGGGCCGGTATCGCCGACTTCGATCTGCGCTACCGCCACCGCGAAGCCGACCTGTGGGCCAACCCCGAGACGCGCGTCTCCCTCACTCGCCGCAGTCAAGTGCTGCAGTCGATTCGACGCAACCTCTGGGACCAAGAGTTCATGGAAGTAGAAACGCCGATGCTCAATGGCATTCCCACCGGCGCGGCCGCTCGACCGTTCGTTACCCACCACAACGCTCTGGGCTCCGATTTCTTCTTGCGTATTGCGCCGGAACTGTGGCTGAAGCGCCTCGTCGTAGGTGGTTACGAGCGCGTCTTCGAAATGGGTCGTGTCTTTCGTAATGAGGGCATCAGTCCTCGACACAACCCCGAGTTCACCATGCTCGAGCTCTACGTCGCCTACTGGGACTACGAGAACATGATGACGTTGACCGAAGAGCTCTGTGCCAAGGTCGCCATGGACGTGCTCGGCACAACGGAAATTACGTATCAGGGTCGGGACTTCTCCTTTAAGACGGGCTGGCCCCGCCGATCAATGGCCGAACT
>CANBVQ010000012.1 GCA_947372925.1 Acidimicrobiaceae bacterium | reverse complement strand
AAGACGCGACTCGTGATAACCGAGGAGGCACCCGCCCGCATCTTGAGATCGGGCAAGATCGCTCGTTCAAACATTTCTGAGAGTTCGTAGGGAACACCGGGCGCGGCGTAGATCACCTTTTGACCCACGGGGCAGATCAACCCGGGAGCGGTTCCCCGGCGCTGTTCAATGATGCTCGCGCCGCGAGGAACATCGGCCTGCAGAAGATTGTTGTCGGGCATCGTCCGACCACGTGAGGAGAACATCGCTTGAATCACAGCGACGAGTTCTTCGCGCCGCTCGAGCGGCACGTTCATGACCTCCGCGATGGCTTCTCGGGTGATGTCGTCTTGGGTGGGACCGAGACCACCGCAGACAATGACCGCGTCGCTGCGTGCAAGCGCGGTACGAAAGGCCAGAACGATGCGATCGTGGTTGTCACCGACGTGCTGGTGGAAGTGACAGGCGATGCCGTTGGCGGCGAGCTGCTCGCCGAGCCACTGGGAGTTGGTGTCGGCAATCTGACCGAGCAGCAGCTCAGTTCCTACTGCGACGATTTCGACTCTCACTGAACCACCAACTTCTTGCCGCCGACGTAGTACTGATACCCCGTAACGATTGTGAGCGCAACCGCCACCCACAGTGTTCCCACAGTCAGCCATTGAACATCAGTGAGTCCAGGAACGACACAAAAGGCGATAGCCAAGTCTTGGACCACCGTCTTGATTTTCGGCAACGATCCGGCTGGAATCGAAATGCCTTTCTTGCTCATCTTGCTGCGATACCAGGTCATCCAGAGTTCGCGGGCCGTAATAATGAGCACAGGCAGAATCCACATGAAGTGCTCGTACACCAGGGCGTAGAGCGAACCGAGCACAACGACTTTGTCGGCGAGCGGATCGAGAAATGCACCCGAGCGTGTCGTGCCCTGGCGTCGCGCCACGATGCCGTCGAAGTAGTCCGAAACGGCGGCGATGAAGCCAACCACAGTTGAGATCCACGATGCCCCAGTAGAGACGATTAACCAGATGAAGACGGGCGTGATGAAGAGTCGAAAGGCCGTCAGGAGATTGGCCGGCGTCAGCAGGGCCGTCTCGCCGTAGGTCTTCTTTTGGTCACTCATACGAGTCTCGCTTCAAGATCTGTTCCCTGGCTGCCCACAATGAGACAGTCAACCATCGACCCAACAGGTATCTGGTCATCCACCAAGATAACGCCGTCGATTTCAGGACATTCACGCACACTGCGGGCAATTCCCGGTTCGTCGATCAAGAGCCGCTGGGTCGTTCCAACTAGATCATCACGCTTACGAGCCGTGATGGTGTCTTGCAGTTCACTCACTTCGCGTAACCGTTCCATTGCCAACTCAGCGGGGATTTGATTTTCCATGGCGGCGGCCGTGGTGCCGGTCTCTGCGGAGTACGGGAAGAATCCGGCCCAATCCAATTGGGCGGCCTCGACGAACTCCAAGAGTTGCGAGTGGTCATCTTCGGTTTCACCGGGGTACCCGAGGATGAAGGAGGAACGGAATGCGGCGTTTGGTTCAGCACACCGAATTGCTTCGATGCGCTCTAAGAAACGATCTCCGTCACCCCATCGCTTCATACGACGAACGTGCGGGCGAGAGACATGCTGGAGCGAAAGGTCGAAATAAGGAACACCCGTCGCGAGGATGGTTTCAATCAATGACGAGGTCAAGCCAGATGGGTAGAGGTACAAGAGTCGGAGACGCTCGACTTCTCCCGTGAGTTGACGGGCGAGGTCCACCAACGGCTGCGTACCGCCTTCGTCGAGAACTTCCACGGCCTCACCGAGGGCGTGACGGCGTCGGTCGTTGCCCCAGCTGGCCAGGTCCTGGGCGATGAGCACCAATTCCTTAACGCCGCTAGCCACGAGGCCACGAGTTTCGGCGAGCAGATCTTCGGTGCTGCGCGAGCGTTGATCACCACGGAAGGTCGGAATGGCGCAGAAGCCACAACGACGGTCGCACCCTTCAGCGATTTTCAGATAGGCCCACGGGGCCGTAGCGGCGGGACGAGGCAGATTCAAGAGGTCGAAGTCCGACTTGGGACGTTGGCCCAATGTCACGGGAGTCGAAGTGGTCAGACTCTCGCCAAAACCGGCGACGAGATCTACTTCGGGAAGAGCATCGGCGAGTTCGTCACGGTAGCGCTCGGCCATGCAGCCCGTTACGACGAGGCGCGCTCCGTCAAGTTTGCGATCAGCCATTTCGAGCACGGTTTCAATGGACTCTTCGCGCGCAGATTCGATGAAGGCGCACGTATTGACCACGACGAGATCGGCCTCATCGGCCGAGTCGGCTGGAACGTAGCCCTGGCCACCGAGTAGACCCGACAACTTGTCCGAGTCGACGTGGTTCTTGGGGCATCCGAGGGTCTCAACCCAGTACCGCATTGTGCCCCTTATCCCAGTTACGCCGTTACTGCGATTGATACTTCCTGGCGGAGAGGGAGGGATTCGAACCCTCGGGCCCACTTTCGCAGGCCGCATTCTTAGCAGGAATGTGGTTTAAACCGAACTCACCCACCTCTCCAGACTTGTCATCTTAGCCCTACTTACTGCAGTGCGAAAGTGGCACATTTTTTGTACGGCGAATCGCCCAACGAGCCGGCCGTTTCCTCGCCCAGCGCAACGTGCTTAGTTGCGAGTGCTCGCAGCCAAAAAGGGTCTTAATTTGTAGGATACTGAACTCGTCTACGCACAAAGGACCAGGATGAGATCGAATCACCCCACCAAGCAGATTTTGATTGACACGGCGGTAGAGCTCCTCGATGAACTACCCATGGACAAGGTGACGTCCGACCTCGTTCTCGAAACATCCAAGATTTCCAAGGGGTCTCTCTATCACCACTTCCCCGACTATGGCCATCTCATTGATGAGGCGCACGCAGTGCGATTCGCTCGGTACGTCGATGAATCAGTTGGTGTTATCGCTGGAATCCTTCTAAATGCGACCACGTTGGAGGAGGTTCGAGCGAACCTCTACGAGTTGACCGGCGCTACTCAGTCAGACCTTCGATCCGCGGACCGGAGAAATCGCATTCAACTCTTGGGATTAGCTACGCAAAGACCCAATTTGCAGTCGATGCTGGGCCGAGAACAGCACCGACTCACCACGGGGCTGGCCGATGTGATTCGAGAAGGCCAGGAACGGGGATGGGTGCGTCCCGAATACGACCCTTGGGCTGTGTCTTTGTTAATTCAGAGTTACACCCTGGGGCTCTGGCTGGCCGAAATGACCCCCGAGGGTGTCTCGAATGTGGGCTGGATACACCTGATCAACGCCTTAACTGACCAGATTTTCCTGGTGCCGCCGACCTCCTAGATACCTACCGGCTCGGTAGTAATTAGTATTGGGCTCAGTATTTACCAGACCCGAGAAAGTTGGAACCATGCGTGCACTTCGACTCGCACTTGCCGGCGCTTTGAGCGCCACCGCCCTTACCGCCGCCACATTGGCAACTACGGCTGGCGCTACGACCAGCCTGAAGGGTTGCAACACTGCGACCTACAAGACTGCCGGCAAGCTCACCGTCGGTACCGACAACCCCGTCTGGGAGCCCTGGTTCTCCAACAACACGCCGTCTAACGGCGAAGGGTACGAGTCAGCCTTTACGTACGCACTCGCCCGCAAGCTTGGCTTCACGAACGCCAAAGTTCAGTGGACCACCGTGCCGTTCGATGCGAGCTACGCCCCCGGTGTCAAGTCCTACGACTTTGACATCAATGAAATCTCCTACACGCCAGAGCGCGCCAAGACCGTGGCCTTCTCGAACAGCTACTACGACGTTCAGCAGTCGGTTGTTGTGTTGAAGACCAGCAAGTACGCAAACGTCAAGACGTTGGCGGGCCTCAAGAACGCCAAGTTCGGTGACCAGGTCGGCACGACGGGCATGTCGTACATCACCAAGTACATCAAGCCCAAGACCGCGCCCCGTGCGTACAACACGCTCGACCTCGCCGTAGCGGCACTGCAGTCGAAGCAAATCGACGCCATCGTGGTCGACACGCCAACCGGTAACTACATGGTCAACTACCAGATCACGACGGAAGCGGGTGACCCACTGGCCAAGCAGATTGGACAGTTCAAGTCGGTTGGTGAGCACTACGGCGTGACCTTCCAGAAGAACTCCAAGCTCGTGGCTTGCGTGAACTCAGCAATCGCGGCACTCAAGGCCGACGGCACATTGAAGCGTCTCGCAACGCAGTACCTCAGCGACTACACCTCAGTACCACTGCTTAAGTAACAAGTACAAATCTCTACGTTTGTGGCGCCTTCGACTCAGAACTCTGGGCCGGGGGCGCCACATCTTTTTGTAGCGCGTCATCGTCGTTTCGGCAGTAGCCAGCACGCTCGCTGGGCCAGCATCGCTTCGACGATTTCGGTTATTGGCGTGCTGGCCTTCGCATTGTGGATGGCACCGGGCGGTAAGGCTGTCCGCGAATTCTTTCTCAGCCCGAGTCACGCCTGGCGGGCCTTCATCGGCGATCCCAGCGAAGGCCTGTCGGCCATCTGGAGAGGATTTCTCACCAACATCTGGATGTTCATCGTGTGCGAGATTCTCGTATTGATCTTCGGCTTATTAATCGCCGTCGTGCGCATGAGTTCATCGCCAATCTTGACGCCCCTGCGGATTCTGTCGACCGTCTACACCGACTTCTTTCGTGGCATTCCTGTCATCCTCGTGCTTTTTGCCGTTGGGTACGGCATGCCCGGTATGGACTTGGGTTGGATATCTCAGCAGTCTCCTGCGGTCTACGCCTGTATTGCTTTGACTATTACGTACAGCGCCTACGTCGCCGAGGTCTACCGAGCCGGTATCAATTCCGTCGCCACTAACCAACTCGTTGCGGCGCGGGCTATTGGACTGCGACAGGGCGCCACCATGCGGTACGTCGTTTTGCCGCAGGCAATTCGCAACGTCATCCCTCCGCTGCTCAACGACTTCATATCTCTCCAGAAGGACACTGCGTTGGTCTCGACACTGGGAATTGTTGACGCCACGCAAGCGGCACACATCTACGGCTCTCTCAACTTCAACTTTGCGGGCTACACCGTGGCCTCGCTGCTCTTCTTGCTACTCACCATTCCGATGACGCGGCTAACCGACCGGCTAATTGATCGTGACCGATCCAAGCGTTTGGCCTTCGTCTCATGAGCAGTCCCATGATTGAACTGCACAACGTCCACAAGCAGTTCGACCAGCGCACCGTGCTCCACGGCGTGACGCTGGAACTGCAGGCACACGAAGTCGTCTGTCTCTTGGGAAGTTCGGGTTCGGGCAAATCGACCTTGCTGCGGTGCATCAATCTGCTCGAGCGCATAGAGCAGGGTGACATCATCTTTCGCGGTCAGTCTCTCCTCGATGAGCGCATTGATGTTGATCTCGTTCGCCGTCACATCGGCATTGTCTTCCAGGCTTTTAATCTCTTTCCTCACCTGAACGTGCTCGACAACATCACCCTCGGTCCCTTGCGCGCCCTGGGTCGGCCGAGGAATGAAGTTGAAAGCGAAGCGCGTGAACTCCTGGGACGCATTGGCCTCGGCACTCGAAGTGATGACTACCCCGACCAGCTTTCTGGGGGACAACAACAGCGCGTGGCCATCGCTCGAGCGTTAGCCATGCAACCTGACGTATTGCTGTTAGACGAAGTTACAAGCGCACTCGACCCCACGCTCGTCGGTGAAGTACTGGACCTGCTATCCGATCTCGCGATCCAAGGCACCACGATGTTGATTGCAACACACGAGATGCAGTTCGCTCGAGACGTGGCGCATCGCGTAGCGCTCTTGGACGCCGGCCGACTAGTGGAAGTGGCTCCCGCCAAACAGTTTTTCGATAACCCCAGCCAACCGGAAACGATTGACTTCTTATCGCGGGTGCCTAAGACGCAGTAGCGCGGAACTCAGGCAGCAGGCGTAAGAGATCGATGAGCTCTTGATCGCGGTCCCACGTCAACAGCTCGAACGCTTCATCCAGTGTCACCCAGCGAAGCTCGTCGACTTCTTCGTTCGGTGCGAACTCGCCGCTAATCGCCTCCATGAGGTAATAGGCCACGATCTTTGGTCGACCCTTGCGGTGGGTGTAGTTAGTGGAGCCGACAAAGCGACGGATGACGGCGGTTATGCCCGTTTCTTCCACAACTTCACGCAGGGCCGCCTCCTCGAAAGACTCACCTTCATCGAGTTTGCCCTTTGGAAAGGTCCAGTCACGACGAGCTTCGCGGTAGACGACGGCCACCTTGTATCGACCACGACGAGAGGTGCGGAATAAAACGCCACCGGCCGCACGGATGAGGTCGTGAGGTTGATCACTTGGAACAATCAGCTCAGCATTCATTGTGATGATGTTGTCCCTATCCACACCTTCGTAGAGTAGTAATCATGATTGCCAATTCGCTGCCAATCGGATGGCGACTCTCCATTTATCTTCTGGCCGGTATTGCCGCCGGCATCTCCAACGGCATTGCCGGTGGCGGGACCTTCATCACATTCCCCACCATGCTGGCGCTAGGCGTACCGGCCCTCCAGGCCAACGTCTCATCCTCCGTGGGTGTCCTCCCTTCCTACGTGGGGGGCATCCGGGGATACCGTCAGGAGTTGATGCGACGGTGGCCCCTGGTTCGCCAACTGCTCCCGGCCTGTCTCGCCGGTGTCGCCACCGGTGCGGCCCTGCTGCTGCTCGGACGACCCGAGACGTTCCGATCCATTGTCCCTTGGCTCATCCTCGTGGCGACCCTTCTCTTCGCCACCGGTCCCGCGATAACTAGACGGATTGCGCACTTAGGTCACCACGGACTTCGCATGCGGGCACTCCACATCGGCATGTTCGTCATCTCGGTCTACGGTGGCTACTTCGGTGCCGGCCTGGGGATCATGCTGCTCGCACTGATGGGCTTGACTCTGCCCGATGACCTCGACACTCTGCAGGGGCTGCGGAGCGCACTCTCCACCATCATCAATGCCGTCGCCGCCCTGATTTTCCTCGTTAGGGGCCACCTAGTTGCCGAAGCGGTCATCATGCTCTTCTTCGGCACGCTCATTGGCGGCTACTTCGGCACCAAACTGATCCGGCGCCTTCGTCCCGTCACCGTGCGAATCTTGATTGTCACCATTGGACTCGCCACGTCACTGAATTTGCTTCTTCGGTAACACGATTGCCAAAATGCTATTTGATTAGTAGCATTTATGTATGAAGCAATTCTTCTCCTTTCCTAATCCCGTCAATGACGCGGCGGCCCGTACCGTGGCCCTCGGTGTCGTGGCGATGGCAACGGCCGCCCTGGTCTTTAACCAACCGTGGATTCTCATTCCCCTCACGTACGGTTTTCTGGCCCGGGTCCTTGCCGGACCCAAGATCAGCCCCCTGGGCACGTTCGCGGTGAAGTTCGCCGCCCCCCGCCTCAAGGCCTGGGAAAAGTTGGTCGCCGGCCCACCCAAGCGTTTCGCGCAGGGCATCGGTCTGGCCTTTTCCGCCTCGGCATCAATCGTCTATCTAACTGCCGGATGGTCGGCCGCTCGCTGGATTCTGCTCCCCCTAGTCGCCGCTGCGGCCCTCGAGGGTTTTGTTGGCTACTGCTTGGGCTGCGCCATCTTTGGCCAACTAATGAAGGTTGGCTTGATCCCCGAAGAAGTCTGCGCTGACTGCGCTGACATCACGCGTCGCTACGCCACCTCAGAGCAGTAGCGGCCCCCCAGCTCCCGTCGAGGGGCTCTAGTGTTGCCCTTGAGACGGATCGTTTGGGGAGTTAGAGATGCGACGCAGATTTGAAGTGGTCACGGCCGCTGTCGCTGTCGTCATCTCGGTCCTCGTCACCCCCCTCAGTGCGCAGGCTCTCGTTCGTTCGCCCGCTGTTGTCTGGATCTCACCGGCCATCGCCGCACCTCTCGGTTCGACACTGTTGGGTGAAGCTCCCACCGGCACTCGACTCGATCTTCGGGTCGTACTCCAGCCCAACAATTCGGAAGCGCTCGCTCAGTTCATCAATGACGTTTCGACTCCGGGGAACCCCCTCTACCGACACTTCCTCAGTCCGGCTGAATTCGCCCAACGATTTGGTGCCACTTCCTCCGCGGTCGCACTTGTTCGCAGTCAACTCGCCAAGAGCGGACTGTCCGTTTCGTCCCTCAGCCCCAACCACTTGGTACTTCGCGTAACTGGGAGCGCGGCCCAAGTCTCGACGACGTTTCATACCAAGTTGGAGCGCTACCGCGATGCCGCGGGCGAGATTGCGACCGTCGCCACATCTCGCATTGGCCTCGCTACGCCAATCGCCCGCTACGTCGCCGGCGTCTCGGGGCTGAACGGCTTTGAACACCCCCACGCCACTTCGGCAATCGCCAACTCGACGATGGCTCGCCCGTCGCTGGCCGGTCCCGCAGCATGTACGTCGGCGAGCAATGCGGCCACGTCGCGCCACGCTTATCTGCCGAGCCAAATCGCTCACGCGTACGGATTAGATACGGCCTACGCCAACGGCTTCAATGGCGCCGGACACTCCGTGGCAGTTGTCGAATTTGCGGACTACTACCGCAGTGACATGACGACCTATCTCAACTGCTTCGGCCTCACGAACACCATCGTTGATGTTGTAATGAATGGGGGCGCAGGCGCCAGCACCGCCGCCGACGGTGGTGCGGAAGTCGAGCTTGATCTCCAACAGATTGCGAGCCTCGCTCCGGGAGCCACGATCTATAACTACATGCACCCGAATGACTCCAACGGCTTCGTCGACGAGTTCAATCAGATTGCCAATGACCACCTCGCCGATTCCGTCTCGGTCTCGTGGGGGCTTTGCGAGGCCGATATTTCGAGTGCGGCGCAACAACCACTCCTCCAGCAGTTAGCCGCGCAAGGCCAGTCCGTCTTTGTCGCGGCCGGTGACTCGGGATCATCGAGCTGTGCCTATAACGCCGCGCCTGGAGACTCTTCGGTCTCCTACAGCCCAATCGTCGATGACCCGTCTAACTCGCCGTGGGTAACCGGCATTGGCGGACTCTCCGTCACCTCTATCTCTCCGCTCGTCCAATCTGTTTGGAATGGCGGCTGTGGCAGTTACACACCTTGTGGCGGTGGTGGTGGTTTCTCCAACGTCTACGGCCGTCCCGACTGGCAAGTCGGACCGGGTGTGACCCTCAACAACCAACGCCAGGTTCCCGATATCTCGGTCATGGGTGATCCCCGCACCGGCATGCTGGCCTACTACGCCGGTGGTTGGCACGGATTCGGCGGAACCTCGATTGGCGCCCCAATCCTGGGGGCCATGGCGGCCGTTGGCGCACAAGCGTGTGGGCTACCCAATCTCGGCTTTTTAAATCCACGGCTCTACCAAATGGCAATCAGCGGCACGGGAATCATTGACGTGACCACCGGTTCGAATGACCTCTACGGCACGGGGAGCTACAGCGCAACCCCGGGGTATGACGTTGCCTCCGGCCTCGGATCACCAAACCCGGCGACATTTCTGCCCGCCCTCTGCGGACAGGCGCACACCTTTAGTGCGTCGAAAACGGGGACCGGTGTTCTCGCGACCTGGACGTTCAACTATTTCTCGAGCGGTTCGTCACTTCACGCCGGAAGTGACAGCATCACGATTCACGGCATGGTCTCGGGTGGGTTAAGCACTGACGTCGCCAACTACACCGTTAATGGAGTGCATCCGAACAGCCTCTCTATTTCCGGTGCTAACGCCACTTTGGTATTGGGGAGCGATATTGCACCATTAGCGGCCGTAACGGTCGTGGCTGTGGGAGCCCTCAACGGCTTCACTCCCGGATCTGCTGTCCTTGAGATCTCCGATTCCAACAATTCGTACACGTCGTTCCAAGCCACGCTGACCGCCAGCGTTGTTGGCACGGTTTCGAGCACCGTGAGCGCCTCACCTGGCGTCGGGACCACGGGTGCCACGGTCCGTGTCACGGTGCGCAACAGTGAACAGAACACGATCGCGGGCATCTCGGTATCGCTCTCCACGCCGGCCGGTGTTGGCGTCATTCCCACGTCGCGCGGCATCACGGACCTCCAGGGTGTAGCGACGTTCCGAATTGTGACGGGAACGGTCGGTCCGGTAAGTGTCACGGCCGTGGCCGGAGGCGTGAGCGCCGCGGCAGTTTCAACCACGTTCGTAAGTACGTGGCGCACTACCAAAACGGCGGTCCCGTCAGCTATGGGAACCGTCGTGGGGGTCCCGGCCAGTTCGACTAACTGCGGCACCGTGAGTCGGACCAGCAAGGGCGCTCTGTACTCCACGCTGTCTTCAATTTCATCGACGCTCGTCACGAGCAAGGGGGCGACCCGCGTTCCGAGTGTGGCGTCCGACCCTGACGTGATTGATAATGCAACCGGTGGTTGCTTGATTGCCTACGTCGGGAAGGACGCCAAAGTTCGACTGTTGGCCATCGCAAACGGACAACTCGTTACGACCATTCTCAACACCGCCAACGCCGACAAGGCGGCCGTCGCCTCTCCCGGCATCGCCCTTGCTAACGGCCGGATCTACGTCGCCAACATCAGCACCACGGGCTACCTCTTCGTTTCCATCGTCAATGGCTCCAAGGTGACACGGACCAATATTTCTGTTCTCAATGCCGTACCTAAGGTGACTGGAACGGGCTACGCCCTAGCGCAATCAGTCACGAGCACGGTTGAGGGGCCCTCCATTGCGTTGAGAATCGGTAAGGAGATTTCTCTCTTCACCTACAACTCCACATTCGATACGTGGGATGGTGTCGACATTTCCGGTTGGGCGCGCTGGACACTCGGCACGACCGCAACCTTTATTGGTAACCCCACCCTCGCCGGTGGTAGCAAGCTCGCCGTCTACGTCCGCACCGCCAAATTGCACCTCATTGAATTGCTCCCGCTCACTACGAGTAACGGCTCGTGGGTGACCGATGACGTCACAAGGACGTACGCCACACTGACACCACAAAGCGATGTCCTTCTCTTTGGCGCTACGGATCGAAAACTCGCTGTACTCGTCGGCGGCAAGGTCGTGGTCTTAATAGAGAATGGTCCACCCAGTGAAACGTGGATACCAGTAACCATCACCCTCGCTGGCGTGAAGACGCTGTTCGCCTACGGCTCAGGCAGTCTCGGGGCAACCTTGGGATCCACCTTGGCCACGTTCTCTTCGTAAGCGTTGCGGACGAAGTAGTAAAAATTTCTCGCAAGTGCCCGGCATGGCCACCTTCTCAGCGCAAGCTCAAGACAATGACTACTCCCCAAGATGCTCACACTTCTTTGGTCGTGACCGCCGATTTCACGAACTACTTCCTAGACTGATTACGGGTGGAGGTCCGATTCGGTGCTGGAGCGCCTGGGAAGAGGACGAGTGAGAGTACGCGTTGCCATCGCTTCGATACTTTGCGCCCTAACGGCCCTCGGGCCCGTCGTCGTCCGATTGAATGCCGCACCGGCACCAGCCACTGCCGCCGCCGGGCTTCCAATCTTTTCTTACGCCAAAACCAACTCCACCCCTCTGCCGTGGGACGCAACGCCCCTCAAGTCCGTCATGGCCAATACCACCATGGCGGGCAGCCCCTACGTCGGTCTTTCTAGTTCGGGGTCCACCCTGTTGGCGTGGCGCTCGCCACTGGGGTACGCCATGGTCACCATGACACTCACTGGCGGCACGTCGAAGACAATCTGCATTCAGTGTCAGGGAAGTCGTCTACCTCTCGCCGCGAGTGATCCCGTGGTCTTTATTGACACTCAGGACAACCTGCAGACCATCTTTCTTTCGACCACCGGCCGATTAGTACTGATTACGATCTGGTCCGACATCGACCCCGGCTGGGAGCATCTTCAAGTAAAGCGCGGCTCAAGGGCGTTTGTCACCGCTCGCGATCTCTCAACGACGGCCGGGGTTGCCTTTGCCGCCACACCTTCGATGATGCCGGTTAGTGATGGCCTCGGTCTCATTGGGCGCACCACGACCAATCACGTGGTCTACATGCACGTGCCTCTTACGTGGCCCTTACGCATCACGGCGGCCGATGTCCGTGACGTCACCACGATGGTCAACGATGCCGGCGTGAGCGGTAATCCCACGTGGCTCCCGGCCACCAACACGTTCGTCGCCACTGATTCCGCTGGCCACATCATGCAGTACCGCCTCGCGAGTGACTGCATCCTCACGCCCGCCACCTGCACCGCCGTGACCACTCAAGACATCACTTCGGCGACGGCCGCGCCGCTCACCACTGCCGACCTCAGCTTGACTATGACCCCTACCGGCGTGGCCCTCGTAGGGCTCACGACCACCGGTGTGGCGACACTGTTCCGAGGAACGGGTTCGGCCGGTGTCTACACCTGGACTGACATCGATATCTCCACGCCCTCGAGTGCACCCTCCCTCGTCGACGCCCCCTTTGTCATTAACTCCGGATCAACTATCTACGTGGCCGCCAAGGCTCGCAACTGGGGCGACCTCTTCATCATTTCTAACGAGACGGGAGCGAACACGTGGAAGAGCGTGGACGTCTCTATTACCGGTGGATCGGATGCCCAGACAGTCGGTGGCGGTATTGATGGCGTCGTGACTCCTTCCGGACTCGTGCTCTACGCCGGTGGCGTGGCTACCCCACCACCCACGGGAACAGGCCTCTACGCCATCCCCCAAAGCAAGAACTCCGCGGCCATTGCCGACGGGTGGCCCAGTATTGGTATTACGGGTGGCCTCGGAACGTTGAGCGCACCGTGGGTCGCGGTGAAATCGAATAACAACGACATTAGGAATTCGCAGGACTTTCTCGTGGGTAAGGCCATTGCCGACAGCCATAAGCGCACGGCCTGGCTGTCGTACTGGACGGTCTCGGGACCGACGAGTGGCGAACAGGTCACCCCCGACGTGTACTACGCCCACGCCTTTGCCGCCGGCGTTGCCGTCGCCAACACGATCGGCAAGTACCGCGGCCTCGGACTCGGACTGAAGCCCGATTGGGTCATCATCGACCCCGAGGGCTATCCCGACTACCACTCGTGTCTCGATGGGGTGAACACCATTGCCAAGTGGTGCCCCGCCTGGTCACCGAAGCTCTGGACGGCGTACGCCACCGGGTGGGCCGACGGGCTGACTTCGATCGATAAGGCCTTAAAGCCGGCCATGTACGCCACCCAAAATGAGTACAAACTGGGGGCCCTCAACACCTTGACGATGCCCGTCTTCTTGGCCGTGGCCTTCAAATGGTTCAGTACGTACGTGACGGCACCCGTCACGATTGGCGCCACGAGTATGACGGTGGCTAGTAGCTCGGGCCTCTACGCCGGGCAGAAGATCTACTTCCGCGACAGCGCCGGACCAGAGTTCACGCAAATCGCCAGTTCGTATAACGGCACCAACCTCACCGTTCCCTTCACCACGCCTCTGCGTAAGGCCCACGCCACCAAGGTGGTCGTCAATGGCATCTCACCGCCACTTCGACTCAGCACCACGAAGGGCAACAATCTCATTGGCTACATCGCCTTTGGAAGTTCTAACGCCTGCCTCGTGGCCCCGTGGCAAATTCAACTGTTCAACAGTGCCCCCTGGGCCGGCCTCTACAACTCGCTTCAGTTTGATGGTGGCGTGTACTGCCGTCCATCGGGAAATTAAGGTTGGCCCATGACCGAAGCCAGTGACGCCAAAGCCAATGACCTGAAGGACATCTTCCGTCAACTGACCGCTCCAGTTGTTGACTCCGTCGACGCCCGAATCCGAGAGTACGTGGCGGCGCGTGTGGAAGAAGTTGTTAGTGAACGACTTGGCCCACTCGAAGCGTCCCTGGCGGAACTTCAACAGACGGTGGAAGCTCTGCAACGCAAGAAGAGTGAATAGCGCCATCGCTCACCGTGATGAGATTCTTAGGTCTCGCCGGTACTCGGGAACCAGCCACGATGCCACCAGTCAGGTTCAGCGGGTCGCACGCGGAGAGTTGCACGGGGGCCGCCGTTGGGGCCGAACGCAGTAAGTGAATGGCCTCGGGGTGCGCATACTGTTCACCCTTCAAGCCCGCAATAAATCGTCCACCCACAATTTGTCCTTGTGCTTCGAGGCGACGGAGTGCGCGGCTGACGTAGAGCCACGAGACACCGAAGTTCTCCTGATCAAAGAGTTCGTAGGTGACTACACCCCAACGCAGAAGCAACTGCACGGCCACGCGTTCACCAAGGTCTTCGAGTTCCAGGCGTCCCAATTCTTGCGAGGTGTGTCGAATCAGACTCCATCGACCCTCGCCGGAGCCGGATGCACTCGGCGCCCTTGTCACGCCCCGCGCCAAGCGACCGGCCGTGGACCGACGAGAAACCGAATGTCCCCGTTGGGCATTCTTAAGAAGTACGCGAACCGCGTGGAAGGAGTCGGCCGAAATCCATCCGCGGGCGACGAGGTCCCAGAGACCGTCATTGATCTCCGAAGGGAAACGGGTCACGTGGGCCGCGAAGTCCCCCCGAAAGAGTGCGCCGTTCAAGGCCAGAGTTTCGTAGATCTCGGCCGCGGGCCCGTGCCGAGGCGGTTCGACGTTCAACTTGTGGCGCGCTGAAGTCATGAGCCAGCCAAACTCTTCACGCATCATGAAGGTGAGGGGCGTCGCCATTGACGGTGCTGTCGAACCGCGCTGTTCATCTTCGGGGGTGACCTTGGGTGTCAGGCGCGACCACGTCACTTCGCCGGCCAGACAGAGTTCATCGAGCCACGCCGGTTGATAGCTACTCACTCGGGCCGCGAAGATATGTGACTCCCACTCACCGGCGGCCAGCTCCACACCTTGGAGTTGACGAATCACCTCGAGGAGTCCGTCACGGCCTTCGAGCTGCGAACCTTCGGCAACATGTTGCCAGTGGAGCAAGAAATT
The DNA here is from genome assembly GCA_947372925.1 of Acidimicrobiaceae bacterium. Taxonomy (GTDB): domain Bacteria; phylum Actinomycetota; class Acidimicrobiia; order Acidimicrobiales; family RAAP-2; genus RAAP-2. The sequence continues at coordinate 17,993 of CANBVQ010000012.1, read as the reverse complement.
GAGGTAGGCGGCAATAGAGACGGCCGGTTCACTGTGTCGACGCTTCGCTTTCGCGCGAGCGTTGAGTCGACGGAACGTCTCGCGAGTACACCAGCGGCCGTCGGGTAGCGCCACGGCGAAACCCATCTGCTCCAGGCGAGCGATGGCCGTCTTGGCCCGCGGCACCGTCAATGGTGCTCCTCGCAGTGGTCCCGCACCCAGCAGGTCGTCTGAGACCAGATGGGCAATATCCACGGGGCCCGCGGCTTCGAGATGAGCCGTCAACAAGGTGGCCGCCGCCTCATCGTCATCACGCAGTTCGTCCACAATGTTGGGTCGCGTGGCCGAGACCCAGACACCCTCCGAATCCAGGACCCGACCTTCAATCAGTAGGGCGTCAAAGAAGGGTTGCCACTCGGGGACCGGGCGGATGGCCAGATAGGTGTGAAGGAAGTCAGCCAGTTCGTTGCGATCGCGAATTCGCGGGCCACTGGTGGCAATTACTTCGGCGATGAGTTCCGGGTCGAGTGCATTGCGTTCTGGCGAAACCGGCAGGCCCTGCGCATCGGTAACGCCCAAACCGCGAGGAGTCGGAACAGTTCGACTGCGCCGCTCTTCGAGCGGGGCATCATCGAGAAACGTATAGGGCTGACCGTTCAAGATTCCGTGGGCCAAGGGCGAGGCCTCGGGGACGTCAACGCAGTGCACGCGAATCGAACCATCTTCGAGACCTTCGAGCACCCGCAGCAGATTGTCAAAATCGAGTGGCTCGAACATCACGTCCGCCAATGTTTGGCGTACGAGAATTTGATCCGGAATAGGGATGGGGCCCGATGGGGCGTTCTCCTGGCAGGCCGCCAAACTCGGCCACGCCACTGCCATCAAATCTTCAGCGTCCATTCGGATGTGCTGGATGGGGCGACGTCGACCGGAGATGGTTCTCGAAATCGCGAGCGAACGAACGCCGTTCCACCGCCAGCGAGTCTTCAGCATCGGCAGGGGCAGCACGGCCTGAGTCAGAGTCTCTCGCACGGTGGTGCTCTTGACCATCGTCATTACCGACTCGAGCGGCATCGAGTGATGGGGTCCGAGGGCAATCGTCACGGCGTTGTCGTCGGCGGTGGCCTGCAGTTCAAAGTCGAACGTGACACAAAACTTCTTCCGGAGAGCGAGACCGAGTGCTCGATTAACCCGCGCCCCAAACGGTGCGTGCACCACGAACTGCATAGAGCCAGTCTCGTCAAAGAATCGTTCAACAATGAGGTTGGACTGGGTTGGTAGATCGCCAAGGATGTCGAGACTGCGCGAGAGAAAGGCCACGGCCTGATCGGCCGCTTCGGCCGAGACGCCCGGAATGGCCGCGAGCACGTCGCGGGCCGTAGCGCCGTCACGGATTGTTAGCGGATCACGGATGACCTCATGCAGCCGACTCACGGCCGCCGAGAGCTCCCACGTTCGGGCCGGTGACTCGCCAAACCAAAAGGGCACGGAGGGCTGTGCGCCGTCGGCATCCACGACCCGAACAGAAGACTGATCAACTCGCGTCACCCGCCAAGCGTGAGTGCCGAGTAAAAAGACGTCGCCGACCGAGGACTCGATGGCGAAATCTTCTGAGAGCTGCCCAATGACAATGTTGTCGGGATCGAGAATTACGTTGTAGTCACCGAGATCGGGAATCGTGCCGCCGTTCATAATCGCCGCCATCGAAGCACTGCGACGGGGCCGCACGGTCTGATTAATGGGATCGAGAGAGAGCTGGGCCCCACGAGCACCTCGGCCCGTCAAGAGACCTTTACCCGAGAATTCCAGCGCCTCGTCAAAGGTCGAACGGGGCAGTTCGGCGTAGGGTGCCGCTGCCGACACCATCGCAAAGAGGGCGTCGGGGCTGTCTTCGCCCCGTGAAGCGACTTCGGCCACGATTTGCTGGATCAGCACGTCGAGGGGGGCGACCGGCATCTGCATGACGTCGAGTTCGCCTCGATTGACGGCATCTAAGAGGGCGATGCCCTCGATGAGTTCATGGCGGTTCATTGGCAGGAGGCGGGCTTTCGGCACTCCCCCAACTTGGTGGTTAGCTCGACCGGCCCGTTGGAGAAAGGTCGCAATAGCCCGCGGCGAACCAACTTGAACCACCAGGTCGACGGGGCCGACATCGATACCGAGTTCGAGCGAGGCGGTCGCCACGAGCGCTCGAAGTTGGCCCGAGCGCAGGAGATGTTCGACGTGGTGTCGTCGTTCATGCGACATTGAGCCGTGATGTGCGGCAACGACTTGGTCCGCATTGGCCACGAGACCAGCGTCGAGCAGCGCCTCGCTGAGTTGATGGGCGAACCGTTCGGCCAAGCGGCGGCTCTGTACGAAAATCAGAGTGGTGGTGTGGGCCGCCACTAAATCGCAGAGTTGACCGAGCACGTCATGGAACTGTTCGGTCGACATCACCGCTTCGAGTTCACTGTTCGGCAGCGTGAGGGCGAAGTCCGTTTGGCGATAACCAGTGCAGTCGAGAATGCGTACATCTCGGCCATCGTTATGAACACCAGTGAGGAATCGGGCGACCCGCTCCAGTGGTCGCTGCGTTGCCGAGAGTCCAATGCGCTGAGGTCGGCGACCCGAGGTTTCGACAGTGAGACGTTCGAGACGCTCTAGTGAGAGGCTCAGATGACTTCCCCGTTTATCAGGGGCCATGGCGTGGATTTCGTCGACAATCACCGTTCGAACGTGGCGCATCAGATTGCGACCGTTCACTGAAGTGAGGAGGTTGTAGAGCGACTCGGGGGTTGTCACGTAGATGTGTGGCGGTTTGCGGATGTGTTGCTGACGTTCGGACTGCGAAGTGTCACCGGTGCGAACAGCGGCCCGGATGGTGGGCATGTCGAGACCCTGGGCCTGAGCCAGCGCCGCGAGCTCTTCCAGCGGTTGTTGCAAATTGAATTTGATATCAGTGGCTAGTGCCCGCAGTGGTGAGAGATACAGAATTGATGGACCGGTAGGAATATCGGCCGGCGGATTGATAAAGAGTTCGTTGATGCCAACCATGAAGGCCGTGAGCGTCTTACCGCTACCCGTGGGCGAGGCCACCAGCACGTCGTAACCGGCGGCGATCTCCGGCCAGGCTGCCGCTTGCGGTCTCGTAGGACCATTGGGGAAGCGTTCGTTAAACCACGCTCGCACCAGGGGGTGGAAACGATCTACCGCAGAGTCAGTCATTCCGACAGTTGAGCATCACCCTGTGACATTTTTAATTCCCGATTTCGACGGACGGCCCAACGAACCGTCAGGACGGCCCAAACGAGCGTTGCCGCAATAAATAAGCCAAAAACCACCCAGAACAAGAGCATGGGCATCACTTTAGGCGTGTCATAGGCCCGAAGCAGAGTAGAGACATGACAACGACGGCAACCCCTCCAATCGTGACCCTCATTGACTCTCTGCGTGACGCGCGACGGACCGCCTCGACCGACGTCACCCTCGACAGTGCCGGTATTCGTGCCACCCTGGCCGACGGCATCTACTCACTTCTCGGTGAAGCACAACCCACTACCCCTTACGTCATTCGCCCCAGTTCCTTTCGTCGTGACGTGGTTACGAACTCCTACACCCCCTTCGGTCGTATGCGCGGCGCGCTGATTACGCAACTCATGCGCTTGATCGCCATCGGGTTTCCGATTAACGATCTCTTCACGGATGCCGTCGCGGCGTGGCGCGCAAGTGAAGGGGCCAGCGAGCTCGTGGAGGTTTTCGCGGGTCTGGATGATGACGAACGGGCACGCCTCGCGACTGACGTTGTGGCCCACGGCGTAGTGCTCCAGCAACGCCTAGGTACGCCACCTTCGGCATGGTTGCCCCGCACGGCAGTACGAAGCGCCATCCGATTGGGTGGTGGCGGTGTGCTGTTGCGCGACCACATTGACCTCGTCATCGGCAGTGCTAACGGTGTCGGTTCGGGCGTTGCCCTGATTGACATCACTACTTCCACGTTGGATGCATCCATGGAACGGGCTCTACGCTTTCACGCCGTCGTCGAAACCTTGAAGTCGGGTCTCGCTCCCCGGTTTGTCGCCACGCTCTCGACCGCCACGGGGCAGCTGTGGCGCTTCAATGTTGATAACGACCTTATTCACCGCGGTGTCAATGAAATCCTGTCGACGCTCGATGTCATGGTGGCCGGACGATGATCGGCGTCACGCAACGCGACCTCACCAATACATCTCTCGACGAACTACGCACCATCGAAGGCGTAGCGCCAGTCGCAATCACTAGCGACCAGCGCGATGCCTTGGCCGCTCGCTTCCGCTCCATACCGACAAATCATCACCGCCGACTCGACGCCTGGATGGTTGAGAAGGCGGGTGCCCAATCCAACGATTTTGCGTGGTCCCCCATTACTGCTCGACGCGTTCTTGGGAATGCCGCGCTTCGCTACGTCGAACACTCCCCTCACCTTTCGTACAGTGACGCGGTCTACGAAGCTCTCGCCGACCAACTTGATCGCGCGGCGCGGGGTCACGCCCGCACGGGCTCGCTGGGCCAGTGGATCGCCAACCTCGATAATCCCATCGTGGGTATCGTCGTCGCGGAGGCCACCACCTGGGCTACGCAAATGCATCAGATCATGGGCCGTCTGGGTCCCGAGATTGCCATGGCCTCCGTCGATGCCTACTACGACGTGGCCGGGGCGCGAACGACTCTCCGCGGACGGCGTGACGCCCTCATTACGACCGAAGCAAGCCGCATCGTGGTGCGGTTCCGCTCAGGTCTTCCGGGACGAACGGCCGGTTCCGGGCTCCGGGCCGACCTGGCTGTCGATGCCCTGGCGGACCCCCTGGGCCGAGTGGCGCAGCGGATTATTGGCATCTGGCCCGAGGCGGGAGTCGCACTGGCCCTTGACGGGACTATGGAAACGCTCCGTTCAGGGGCGAGAGACCTCGTTCGCTCCGCCATTGTCGAACATCGCCAATACGTGCGAATTGCGGCATAACTTTCGTAGTTTTAAATCGCCACTAGCGTGTTCCAGTTATGCAACGCCAAAATAATCTTCGAAACATTGCCATCATTGCCCACGTTGACCACGGAAAGACGACGCTGGTAGACGCCATGCTCCGTCAGACTGGCTCCTTCGGCGACCACCAAGAGGCAACCGAGCGCGTCATGGACTCCGGTGACCTTGAAAAGGAAAAGGGAATCACCATCCTGGCCAAGAACACGGCCGTCCGATTCAACGACATGATCATCAACATCATCGACACCCCCGGACACGCCGACTTCGGTGGCGAAGTTGAGCGCGGACTTTCGATGGTCGATGGCGTGGTGCTCCTCGTTGACGCCGCCGAAGGCCCTTTGCCTCAGACTCGTTTCGTTCTGCGCAAGACCCTCGAAAAGCGTCTGCCCGTAATTCTCCTGATTAACAAGGTTGACCGCCCCGACGCCCGCGTGGCTGAGGTGGTTAGCGAAGTAGAAGAGCTGTTCTTGGACCTCGATGCGGACGAAGAGCAGATCATGTTCCCCGTCCTGTACGCGAGTGCGCGCCAGGGCTGGGCCAGCTTGTCTGCCGAGGACACTTCCGGTGACCTCATGCCGCTGTTCAACACGATCATTGAGCACATGCCGGCCCCGGAGTACGAAGAGGGTCACGGCCTTCAGGCGCTGGTCTGCAACCTGGACGCCTCGCCCTACCTCGGTCGTTTGGCGCTCTGTCGCGTCATCAATGGAACCTTGGAGCGCGGTGCACGGGTGGCCTGGTGCCGTCTCGACGGAACCATTCAGTACGCCAAGATCACCGAGCTCTTCATTACTGAAGCACTCGAGCGCACCCCCGCCGCGAGTGCCGGTCCCGGCAACATCGTGGCGATCGCCGGTTTCGAAGACATCACCATTGGTGAAACGTTGGCCGACCCCGACAACCCCATCGCTCTGCCTCCCATCACTGTTGACGAGCCCAGCTTGTCGATGACCTTGGGTATTAACACTTCACCTCTCGCTGGAACTGAAGGCAAGCTGCTGACGGCCCGCATGGTCAAGGACCGCCTCGACAAGGAACTCATCGGCAACGTATCCATCAAGGTTGTCAACACTGAGCGTCCCGACGCTTGGGAAGTTCAGGGCCGTGGAGAACTCCAGTTGGCCGTCTTGATTGAGCAGATGCGCCGCGAAGGCTTTGAGCTCACCGTTGGTAAGCCTCAGGTCGTTACTCGCGAAATCGATGGAAAGCTCAACGAACCAATGGAGCGCGTCACCATTGACACGCCCGACGAGTTTGTTGGCAACATCACCACCCTGCTCAGCACCCGTAAGGGCAGCATGCTCGATCTCGTCAACCACGGCACCGGATGGGTCCGCATGGAATGGCGCATCCCGTCGCGAGGTCTCGTGGGTATGCGTACCGACTTCATGACCGAAACCCGTGGCGCCGGCATGATGCACCACATCTTTGACGGCTACGCCCCCTGGTTCGGAGAAATCCGACACCGTACCCGTGGTGTCTTGGTCGCCGACCGTCGTGGTGTTACCACCATGCACTCCTTGATTGACCTCGAGCCTCGTGGCACGCTGTTCGTCGACACTGCCGTTGACGTCTACGAGGGCATGATTATTGGTGAGAACACTCGTTCGGATGAAATGAACGTGAACCCCACCAAGGAAAAGAAGCTCACGAACATGCGGGCATCTGGTTCAGACAACACCGAGCGCATGACGCCACCGACGATTATGAGCCTCGAGCAGGCCTTGGAGTTCATCGCCGACGACGAAGCCGTTGAGGTGACCCCTAAGTCGATCCGACTCCGCAAGGTCGTTTTGGATCAGGCCAGCCGCCATCGTAAGACGAAGCAGGGCAAGACGAATTAGTCGGTCTGCTCTCCGCACTAGAATTAGTGGCGGAGGGATGGCAGAGCGGACGAATGCACCGGTCTTGAAAACCGACGTGGGGCAACTCACCGTGGGTTCAAATCCCACTCCCTCCGCACTGAAAAATCCCGAGTCTCGCGAGAGGCTCGGGATTTTCGCTTTCACCTCATAGCATTCACCGATGCGCAATGTTCTCCTCCATCATCAGCTCTGGTGGCTGGCCATACTCATGGTGATCATTTTTGTGGCGGGATTTTTTCAATCGGCAGCCGGCTTTGGTTTTGCCCTCTTCGCCGTTCCCATCGGCGCGATGATTGTCACACCCCGTGATGTCGTCGTCTCCGTCTTTCTTACCACCTGCGTCATTTCGCTCATTCTGACTCGAACGCAGCGAGAGCACATCGTCTGGGTCGAGGCCCAACGCCTCAGTATCGGTGCCGTACTCGCCATGCCACTGGGAGTCTGGCTGCTCCAATCCGGTAGTGCCTCAATGTTGCGACTGGTGCTCGGCGTCAGCACCACCGCAGCGGCCCTGTGGTCTCTCGTCATGGCCAGCCGGCTCCGACGCCCATGGGCGGACTCGAACCTCCTCGGGGGCCTGGTGGGGGCGGTGAGCGGTGTACTCAACACCTCGCTCGCCACCAACGGCCCACCTCTGGTGATCTATCTCCAGGGTCGACAACTGACTCCCGAGCAGTTCCGCGCGACCATCTCGATGATCTTCTCCGTCTCGAATGCGGTGGGCCTGGTCATGCTGCTGGGCGGAAACGCCATTCGCGTCGTGGACGTCGAACTCTTTGCCTCGACGCTGCTGGCCGCTGCCGCCGGCACGGCACTGGGCGTTCGACAGAGCGTCAAAATCAATCAGCATCATTTCGGATTGATGGTCAACATCTTGCTGTTACTTGGTGGCCTGACCTCACTCGTGAGGGCCTGCTTTAGCTAGTCAGCGGATATTGCGGCGAAGCTCCGTCATCCATTCGTCGGATGCGGCTCGGGCGACTGAGACGTCTTCACGGCGACTGGCCGCCTCTTCACCCGTCACTGGGTAGGAGCCCAGAAACTTCACTCGCGTGAGATGGGTCTGCAGGTCGGTCAAACAGTCGGCGATGACGTCTTGCGCGATGTGACCTTCGAACTCAACGACAAAGCAGTAGTCGCCGAGCCCACGCTTCGTCGGACGGCTCTCCAGTTTGGTCAAGTTGATGTCGCGTGCCGCGAATCGTCCCAGGATGCCGTAGAGGGAACCGGGGCGGTCGGCATCTTGAAAACAGACAATGGTGGTGCGGTCGTGGCCCGTGGGGGCCGGGATCGTTTCACGGCCGACAACGACGAACCGAGTGGCATTGCCGTCGTGATCTTCAATATCAGTCGCGACAATTTCAAGACCGTAAATCTCCGCAGCGATTGCGGGTGCGACCGCCGCAATCGAACCACCGGCGTCCGCCACGATGCGGGCGGCGTCAGCTGTGGATGCACTGATCTTGGTAGGGATACCCGGCAGTGACTGCTGGAGAAAGGATCGGCACTGGGCCAAGGCGTGCGAATAGCTCCACACTTCCGTGATGGCTTCCAATGCCACACCGGGTGTGGTCATTAAGTGGAGCTGAATCGGTAGCACTATTTCGCGCTCGATCAAGAGGCTATTTTCGAAAATGAGTCCGTCGACGGTGGCCGAAACGGTTCCCTCAATCGCATTTTCGAGCGGTACGACGGCCACATCGACTTCACCAGTTGTCACGGCCGCCAGTGCGTCGCCAATGGTTGGATACTCCACGATGGTCCCCGCAACCAGATCGGCTTGGGTTCGGAGTGCTTCGTGCGTAAACGTACCCACGGGGCCGAGGAATCCAACGCGGGGCGTACTCATTGTCAAATTCTACTTACTCTTTGCCAAACGATTCAGAAGAAACTCGGCGGAGCGACGAAAGGTTTCGGGGGTGACGTCGCCGTGGTTGCCCGGAGTCGCAATGAGCGTCTTGTCCGACGAGCTTATGAGATCGAATAATTCAAAGGCGTCGCGCCGATGGAACAGTTGGTCATTCCACTGAACGAGGAACATTGTGGGGATTTGTAGCGTTCGCGCATCGGAGGCGATTCGATCTCTGGTGGGGCCGGTATTACCCATAAGGCCAAGGACACAGGCGGAGATTCGCGGTTCCGCCGCCACCAGGGGGAGGCCCAGGATGGTGCCCATGGAAAGCCCCCAATATCCAACTGCGGCCTTGGGGTTGACTGACCCATCACTCAAAAAGTGGTCAAGAACCGTACGCCAATCCTCAATCATGCTGTCCGTCAGATCGGAATCGCTGGACCAACGGGCTGCAAAATCGAAGAACGGCATTGTCGTTGCACCCCGCTCTCGGCGTTCTCCGTGAATCGGGCCATCAATAGCCACGCAGGCAGCCCCACGTGCAGCGAGCGACCTTCCGAGCGCCACGACGTATCCCTCGTGCTTATCGCCGCTGGCTCCGTGACCAATCAACACCAGAGTGTCTGGCGGTGGACCAGCGGGTAGCCACGCGGCCCACGGCACGTGTCGGCCGGCCACCGAGAGTGCCCCGGTGCGTTCAACAATGCTCTGCTCCATGTGTTGAGCGTAGTCACCGCACGTTCGTCACGTAGGGTGGGCGCATGAGCAACTCTCGTATCGTTTCCGCCGAGCGCGTGATCCACGCACCGGCATCAAAAATCTTTGACATCATCGCCAACCCCTACCGTCACCATGAAATTGACGGATCGGGCACGGTCGTGAAGCCCAAGGCCGGAACTCCGGAACGTCTCTTCCTCGGGGCGACATTCGCGATGGATATGAAGATGAAAGCTTCGTACCTTACGAATAACCACGTGGTGGAGTTCGAAGAGAATCATGTCATTGCCTGGCACCACGTCGCCAAATTCATCTGGCGTTACCAACTCGATGAAGTGGCCGATGGCACCTTGGTGCGAGAGTCGTTTGATTATCGCAAGCCTTGGGGTCTCTTTATTATTCCCTTGGGCTGGCCCGCAAAGAACCAAGCTTCGATGGAGCAGACCTTGAAGCGCCTCGCGGCGATTGTGGAGACTGCCTAGTTGGCGGGGAACAGCGTCACTGGATCACTCGTGGCCGCTAACTCCACCCACGTCTGTCCGGGTGTCATTTTGATCTCTTCACCCTGGCTAGTGCGATAAATCACCCTGGACTTCTTAGATGATCGAGTCCACGTTCCCGAAATAGTGCGACCGTTGGTCATCACCATTGAGCGGCCATGGCCCACCATGATTCCTTCCGCGCCCATGGCGCCAACGCCACCCTTGTAGGTAATCCACATCACCACAACATTCTTCGGGGAGACGCGGGCTTTCGTCGCGGTGATGTCGGGAGCCGCAAAAATGGTGCGATCCCATGACTTCGTAGTGGCGTTCCAACGAAATGACGTGGCGTAGCCCGATCGAAAGCCCATTAGGAAGCCGCCCGACTTCTTCCCACCCGTCTTGTCACCAGGGGCTCGGTAGCGAAAGAGAGCTGGTGGTGGAGTTGGGGTGGCCTGGTGGAGCCAAAGCTTCGCGGGTACGGCGTAGAGGTTGTGTGGGGCGTAGCGCGAGTGGTCCCGGAACATACCCTCACGGGCACCGGTCTCGCTGTAGATCTGCACTGGGGCCGTCTGGATGCTCTGCACCGCATACGGTGCGCCACCGGAGAAGGCAAAGAGCCCGCCAATGGGCCAGACAATCGCTTGGTCGGTGCGACGAACTGATCGAACGGGACCGACTCGACCGGGCACATTGGACTGAAACACTGCCGCCAACCTGGTGATGCCACCTTCAACGATCTCTTCGTAGACGACATCGGCCTTATCGATGCCCCACTGGGGACGGGCATCGGGGGTGTTCTCCACCTTGATTGTGAGAGCGGGACGAGTTGCCGATAGCCCCGTCGGGTCCACCGTTCCGCTGAGCGGGGCGATCACCGGGGTCGTGGTAGTCGTGATTTCAGATGAGGTCGTACTCGACCCCCCCGGCCACCAACTGGTGTTCCGCTTCGTCACGAATACTCCGAGGCCAATCAGGGCAAGAACTACAAGTACTCGGAGCTTCTTCATGCGCCCACTCTAGAGATTTCTAACGCTCAAGATGACCTAACTGTTTGACTATCACGGTGTGCGGCAATTGGGTTTCGGCGCTGAGGTGTTCCGAATTGGGCAGCGTCTCCCAACCCTCACATAGGTAAAACCCAAGCGCGGTGTCGCGAGCATTCGCCCATAGCGAGTCGACGCCTCGACGAATGAGAAGGGCCTCACCTTCACGAAGGAGCATCGCTCCAAACCCGTGGCGCTGCCAGCCCGGGTCCGTAGCGAGATACCGCAACTGCATCGATGGCTGCGTGGGGTCCCGAGGAGAAGTGGAGACGTAAAAAGAGCCAATCGCCACAAGGCCATCGTCGAGCCGTACGGCCAGATGCAAGGAATCTGGACGGTCATCTCGGGGATCTTCAACGATGGCGGTGGGATCTCCCCCACGTAAGACATTCCGTCGAAGCTCGTGTAGCTCAACGCTTTCAACTACTTCCACGAACGCCACTGGTTCCATATCAACGCTAGACGTGCGCCTTCATAGTCATAAGTGACACAGAAGAGTCACGGCGCATCGGTTCGCGTTCTCCCGTATCGCGAAACCCTTCACGCTCGTAAAAGGCGACGGCGCGCGCCATTGCGGGATTAACAGAAAGGTACAGCTCTCGATACCCGCCGAGACGTGCCCGTTGTCGTACGGCGTTGACGAGTTCAGCGGCGACACCTTGGCCCTGCCAGTGGGGCGTCACAAACATCCCGTAGAGGCCGGCGTGTCGTCTTCGATTCGAACTGTACTGAGCGTACGAACTAGTACCAATAACTCCGTCGTCGTCGTAGGCCAGGAAGTAGCAACCGTTTCGCAACTGTTCTTCAAAACGATTAAGCGGAAATTTTGCGACGTCTTCGTACACACTGCCAAAGGCATCGGGTGCCACCCGGAGCGCTTCTAAACGAATCGTGGCGTAGTCCTCAGCATCGGCAACACGGGCCCGACGGATTTCCACCACCATTACGAATGGAGTTCAGCTGCTTTGCATCCCTTAGGAATACGCGGCGGGGTGCCCAGCGCGGAAAGTGCCGATGCCCTCGTGTTACGGGCATTCGCCAGCGCCTCTTGGTAGTTGGCATTGGCCGCTTTGCGCACCGATGTAATGCCGGACTGCTTGGCAGCGCGGTAGGTGACCTTCGCCGCATCGACAACAGTTTTATAGGCCGCCACAATCGCCCTAGAGGCATCGTGATAGGCGTTATAGGACGCTAGAGCCGTTTGATCACACTTCTTTTTCGCGTAATGAGTGTCCGCATTTGCCACGTCGGGTACCACGGAGAGCAGGCTCATACTCATCACGGTGGAGACTGTGACCATTAGTAAAACGCGCCGCATACATACCCTTTGACTTAGTACTCCAAGGATAGCGAGAATCCAGAAAATTGCTAGGTAGGTCGGCGGAACCAGTAGCGGCGAAATGTCGCCCCGTCGGGGCGGGTCCGGGAGTACTCGTACTCCCCTCCACAACGCTCAATTACCGCTGCCGATGCCACATTGGATTCGAGACAGGTAACCAGAATGTTGTCAATACGAGCTTCACGGGCTACCTCAATCTGCAAGCGCAACATCGTGGCGGCGTACCCCTGACGACGAAAGGTCGGGCGAACGCAGTAGCCAATGTGGCCTCCGAACTCCGATAGATACTCATTGAGGTCATAGCGGATTGACGTGCTACCCACTACCTCGCCGTTGACTTCGGCTAGGTAGAACGTGGACTTGACTACGTCGTCGGGGAGATCCACCCCATCATGAAGTCGGTCCAGTCGTTCCAAATACGCGGCCCACAAACCATCGGCCGCTAGCCCCCAGGCAAAATCAAAACCATCTACTTGGAGTTCAAGCTGAGCCTGACGTACAACGGCTTCATCAGCCATGATTGGCCGGCGAAGGGTGAGCGAACTATTCGCCACGATCGGGAGTCACCAGAATGGCCACTGAGCCTGGGGCCGATTCCTTCTTAAAACGGGCGAAAAACTGTGACGGGACAATAGCGAGGTACCAACCGAGCCAATACTTCCGTTTGATCAACTTCTCGACCGCCTGGAAGTCGTCTCCGCGTAGGAGTTCAGCAGTTCCTTCAAGTACTTCGGCGCCTTCGGCTACGACGCCTCGAAATGTGGAAGGGGCGATTCGGGCACGTGGATTCTTGGCAATCCGCTTCACCTTAAAAGAGGTGTCGTCCGATGTAAAGGCGTAACCACTGCGGAAGGGAACGACCCAAACCGGTGTCGAAGCGGCACTGCCATCTTGACGGAAAGACGTGAAGGAGATGTACTGCGCATCCGCAACATTCATTTTCTTGTTGGCCATTATGCCCTCACTAACTTGCCGGGTAGAGCTCCCGTGAATTCATCGTTCTCCACAATAGGCACACCACTCACCATCGTCATGACGTATCCCGATCCCCGCTGGACGAGACGCCGGGCACCCGTCGGGAGGTCGTAGGCCATCTCCGCTTTAGAGAAGCCGAGTGTCTCGTAGTTAATGATGTTGATATCGGCTTTCATGCCGGGCGCGATGAGACCGCGATCGTGCATTCCGTACAGCTGCGCCGTTTGCAACGTTTGACGGTGCACTATGAATTCGATTGGCAGCAGGTCGCCACGTTGGCGATCGCGCGTCCAGTGGGTCAGCATGAACGTGGGCATGCCGCCGTCACAGATCGCACCACAGTGAGCGCCAGCGTCGGAAAGCCCCATGCGAGTGGCGGGATGTTGGTGTAGTTCGCGCACCAGCTCGAGGTCTCCTCCGCTGTAGTTAAACAAGGGCACGTAGAGCATTCCGTGGCCGTCAAAGGCCAAAAGAGCGTCTAGGGCGAGTTCCTGGGGCGTACGGCCGGATGATTGGGCGAGGGCCTCGAGCGAATCTTTCGTGGGGTCCGGTTCGTAATCGATGTTGTCGACGCCCACGGGATACATACGCTCCCAACCCGACATAAGGAGTTCGGCGTTAGGCGTGGATGATTTCCGTGACTCATCTAGCAACGCCTTGCGCACTTCCGGCTTCTTGAGTTCGGCCACCTTCTCCGATAATGACAGATGCTCGAGCTCGCGCCACGTGCGGTGCCTAATGAAGGGGTGCACGCTGCCCTCGAGGCACTCGAGAACACCTATGGAGCGTCCTGCCACCTGGCCGACAATCGCAATACCGTCCGCTACGGCCCGATCAAGCTCTCTGACGACGTCCTTCCAGACATCCGGCGCGTGTCGGGTTTGGGAAAAGTTAAATGCCACCTTGGCTCCCGAAAGTTCCGAAAAGGAGCGCATCCACTCAAACTGATCAGGCACGTCCGTGTGCTCAATCGCCAGTTGAAACACGCTGGTGCGACCGGTGCGCTTCCGGGTTTCGTTCATCGCATCGGCGAACGCAAATAACTCGTCAAGTTCGGCAAATGTGCCGGGAACGAACTCACCATCTTTCGCTTTGTGGAGCGATGTTCGTGAAGTAGAGATTCCCATGGCGCCGGCAACCAACGCCTCCTCGGCCAATCGTTGCATTTGAGCAATGTCCTCGGCCGTGGCCGGCTCGTTCGCCGCACCTCGTTCAGCCATGACGTAACCGCGCAGTGCCCCGTGGGCCAGCTGAAATCCGTAATCGATGACGCGAGGTTCTTTCTCAATCGCGTCTAGAAACTCGGGAAAGGACTCCCACGACCAGACGATCCCTTCAGTCAACGCCGCACCGGGAATGTCTTCGACCCCCTCCATGAGTTGGACGAGCCACTCGTGACTGTTAGGGCGGACGGGGGCGAAACCCACACCACAGTTACCACCGACGACGGTGGTCACACCGTGCCAGCTAGAGGGCGTGAACCACGGATCCCAAGAGACCTGACCGTCGTAGTGCGTGTGAATATCTACAAACCCCGGCGTGACCAGTTGCCCCTTGGCATCAATCTCTCGTCGTCCGCCACCCACCGTTCCGGGTTCGCCAACTTCACTAATGATCGAACCCGTAATGGCGATATCGGCCCTTCGTCCCGGCACCCCACTGCCATCGACGAGAAAGGCGTTGCGAATAACGATGTCAAACATGATTTGAGCGTATCGCCAGGTTCGCCCTCGTGGAAAACATGACAAAATAGGACATGGCAATAACGGGAATGAATACTTTTCTTTGGTTCGACACCGAGGCGCTTGACGCGGCCGAGTTCTACTGCGGACTCTTCCCGGACGCCAAAATCACCAACGTTGACTACTACCAGGCCGACGCCCAATTGGCTAAGGATTCAGTGCTGACCGTCAGTTTTGAACTGTTTGGCTCGCGCTTTACGGCCTTGAATGGTGGACCCGGGAAAGCGCACACCGACTCAATCTCCTTCCAAGTTTTTTGTGAGACCCAAGAAGAAGTCGACCACCTCTGGAACGGTCTCACGGCAGATGGCGGCGAAGAGAGCTGGTGTGGCTGGTGTCGAGATAGGTGGGGCGTCGCGTGGCAGATTATTCCGAACCGCTTAGGGCAATTGCTGAGTGACCCTGATCCTGAACGTTCAGCACGGGCATTTCAAGCGATGCGGACCATGCGGAAAATCGATATCGAAGGACTCACGAACGCCGTTGAATTGGCGTAGCGTAGTCACCTACTCACGGGGGAGTTGAAGCGCAGTGACCAAAGCATCGGACTACCAAGGCCAGCTCCATCCAACCGCTGAGCACCTCATCACTACGGCCCTAGAACTAATGGTGTCCAAGCCCGTTGACAAGGTCACCGTCGAGGAAGTTCTCAATAACTCCGGCGTGGCCCGTAGCTCTCTCTACCACCACTTCGAGGATTTCCACCATTTAATGGAAGTCGCACTAATCCGCCAATTCGCTCATGACACCCACGCGGCCATTGCCCAACTCATTACCACCGCCGAAGGTACCGACTCTTTTGATAAGGCGCGAAGCGTCTTGCACCAATGGAGCCACTTCATTCAAGACGTTGGACGACGTCAGAACCGCATGGCCCGTATTGTCGCCATCGCTACCGCCGACCGAAATGAACGTTTTCGCCTCATGCTCTCAAAAGAGCAGCAGCGAATCACCGATGGCTACACCGAGGTATTTCGTATTGGACACGAGCGAGGTTGGATCAATCCACGGCTCACGCCAGTCTTTCTCGCCACGCTGCTGCAGGCCTACACAGTGGGCCGCGTCGTTGATGACGTTGCATCGACTTCGCTCACCAATGAGGAATGGCTTTCCGGGATCGACATCCTCCAGGACACGTTCTTCCTGAATCCCGAACTCACGAGAGGGATCAATCACCCTCAGTAGTTGTGCCTTCGGCTACTAGCATTATGAAGCAACCTTCACCGTCGCCACACTTGTAGTTGGCTGGGGAATTGCTTCGCCATGCCGCAGCATGGATTCAAGATGAAACTCAATCGCCTCAGCGATGTTCTTAGTCACTTCTTCGATAGTCGAGCCAGTGCTTACACAGCCCGGGAGATCGGGCACCCAGGCACCAAAGTTCTTGTCGGACTTTTCGATGACAACCGTATATTCCATCACCGTCTCCCCTTCTCGAGCCCCGCTTGTTTCACAATGCTAGCCAGCAGTCCCGCTTGAAGGTCATCTGACATTTTCCCCGGCAAAGTGACAGTTCCAGTTTTTACGGGGTGGCGGAATTGGCGATGGCTACCTCGCTGTCGGTCAAGCGCCCAGCCATCAGCTTCTAGCACCTTAATCATCAACCGTACTTTCACCTCAACACAACGGTCGTACAAAGTCACGCTGATCGCAAAATGGCATCACGCCTCCGTACGCAACAACTCCATCAACGCCGCTACCGCATACAACAGTCCCATCTCTTCAATCTGCACAAGGGCTTGCAAGGCACCGTCCGCTTGTCGAAACGAGATTGACGTGCTCATGTCTTGAATGAAATGTGGATTTCTGCTCAACTACTCGTTGAAGAGTTCCTAATTCGCAAGATCGAACCGGTACACATTGGTTTCACGAGTTACGAATCCCATACGCAGATAGAGGCGGTTGGCCGCTTCGCGCGATGGACGACTCGTTAAGTCAACCGATGTGGCACCCTTCGCTTTGGCCGCATCGAGTGCAGCCAGAGTGAGAGCTTCGCCCGCACCAAGTCCTCGGGCACTTTCGTCAACGACAACGTCTTCAATCCACGCCCGAACACCGGTGGGGATAGTAAACACAGCGAGAGTGAGGCTTCCGACGATTTTCCCCTCGTGACGGGCCACAAACATTGTGATTGCGGGATCAGCCAGTACGCGACGTAGGACGTCTTCAGTGATGGGGTCGGCCGAACTCGAAAGCTGTGGGATCAGCGTGGCGAGAGCCGCCGTTAGCTCTGCCGTTACTTCCGTGGCGATTTCAATGTTCACGAGAAGTCACCTCGCCAAATGGGGCTGCGCAGATCGTCGTAGAAGACATCGCGCTTCTCACCGGCAAGTGCGGCAAAGACATCGTCACCCCATCGTTCAACCCCAAAGATTGGTGACGGCAGCGTTTCTCGAGTAAACCAGCCGGCGTCGGAGCATTCGAGAGGATGGGGATTCAGTTCACCACCGATTTGTCGACAGAGAAAAAGCATTGAATAGAGGGGCATGCGTGAAGTGCCGTGCCGCAAGGTGTCAAGAATTCCCAGGAGGCGAATGGGCTCGACTTCGATGCCCGTCTCTTCTTCCACTTCCTTAACGACTACCTCAACTGCCGAATAGCCAACGTCGCAGTAGCCCGTGGGGTAGAGCCAGACACCAGAATCGGCTCGCTGGATAAGCAGTAACTCACCCTTGTCATTCATCACCGCCGCACCAACGGCTACCTTCGGCGTGACGTACCCCGCACGACCGGGTTGGACTTGGCCCATCCAGTTGGCGACGTGGCCCTCGCCGTCGAGGCCATCGAGAGCACCTTCATCGGCGTGAGCCCGGATATCACCGGCCACCTTGAGGACTTCTTCGAACCGTTCACGCTCGTACTGTGACTCAGTAAAGGCGAGGCCCGTGCGGGCGATGGCGGCCAGGGACTCCGCCCAGCGAAGTAAGTGGCGCTCCCCTACTGAATCGGTCACGATTAAGACGCTAGCAACGACTAGGCGATAGCCGCGGCGAAGAC
>CANBVQ010000011.1 GCA_947372925.1 Acidimicrobiaceae bacterium | reverse complement strand
TACAAGGTGATGGCCTACATCACCGGCTCCACGTTGTTACTACTGATGTTCTTTGTGCTGTTGAAATCGGTTAATAACTCGCTCTACGAATCAATGGGGGTCTTTCGTGCGATTATCGGCATCGGCCACGGCGTTGTGCTCTACCCGATCTATATGGCGGCCTGTTTCAACCTCATTTTGAAGGCCCGAATCAAGTTCGTCTACTTCATATTGATGTTGCTGGCCGGATTCGTTCCCTTCCTCGCCTTCGTCATGGAGCGCTACACCGAGAAGAACCTCGTCCCTAGGAGATAGTTATGAAGAACAACCCTTGGCTTGATCGTCGCGTCGTGGCCTTTGCCCACCAGGGCGGCGCCTTTGAAGGACCATCCTCCACGCTGCACGCCATCGGCCAGGCCATTGCGCTGGGTGCCACCGGCGTAGAGCTGGACGTGCACGCCACGAAGGATCGCAAGATTGTGGTCTGCCACGACGAGACTGTTGACCGCACCACTAATCACGCCGGCGAAATATGCAACTTCACCCTGGCCGAGATTCGTGAAATGGACAACGCCTACTGGTGGATTGAAGGCGACGCGACGACACCCGGTCGCGCGGACCACGAATACATTCACCGTGGCAAGGCCCCGGCTAATCGTGCCTTTGGCATCGCCACGCTCGAAGAAGTCTCCGAAGCGTTTCCCGGCGTCCCTCTCAACATGGACATCAAGCGCACTGCGCCCGAAGTTGAGCCTTACGAAGAACTACTGGCCAACGAACTGCGACGCCTCGGTCGCACCGATTCAGTAATCGTGGCCTCGTTTAACGATGAGGCCATTGCGGCCTTCAGAAGGTTCGCACCCGAAGTTCTCACGAGTGCGGCAACGCAGGAGACGGCCAAGTTCTTCTTTGCCGTAGCTGGGGGAGAGACGCCACCACCGATGGAGGCAATCGCACTGCAGGTGCCGACGTCATTTGGGGAAATCGAAGTTGTTAATCAAGTCTTTGTAGATGCGGCTCACAACCACGGTCTGGCCGTGCACGTGTGGACCATTAATGAAACTCCAGAGATGGAGCGACTGTTAGATCTTGGAGTCGATGGAATTATCACCGACACACCTTCACCGCTGGTCCAATTGCTCACGCAACGAGGCGTGGCGTGGGACGGGCGACTCTAAAAGGCTGAGTTAGGGCTTAGCCCCGACCGCAGTTCGGCTTCTTGCCGTGGTTGGCCTTCTTCTTGGCTCGCAGCTTGCGCTTGTTGGTTCGCTTTGACATAAGAGGTACACCTTATCGCACTCC
Source organism: Acidimicrobiaceae bacterium (assembly GCA_947372925.1). Taxonomy (GTDB): domain Bacteria; phylum Actinomycetota; class Acidimicrobiia; order Acidimicrobiales; family RAAP-2; genus RAAP-2. The sequence goes on along the minus strand of CANBVQ010000011.1, from coordinate 31,925 downwards.
GGAGGAGGTCGATTCCGGCCTCTTTTGTCCACTCGTATCTGTTGGATTGCGTTACGCTGACCAATCACGTTGTTTGTTCCAAGTCCCATGGAGTTCCGATGAAAACTGTCCGCCACAACGCCCGGTCGATCTTGGGGGCCACGGTTGCAACCATCGTTCTGGCGCTGAGCGTCCCCGTCTTCTCGCCGGTGGCTTCGGCGACCCCCTCCAACTACACAGCGTCGGCTTTCAACGACGCCATCCCGGCAACGTTGGACGGAATAGCTCTAACGCCGGCCCCAAGTTTCGGCGGCGCTGAATCGAACATCTACGAACTGCGTTCAACGATATCTACGTTTCTCGGTACCGTGCAGCTGAATCACACCGGAGCCTTTTACGGAAATTATCCCTTCCTCTGCTTCGTTGGATGCTCAATGGGTGGCGATCAGACTTCTTCGCTCACCTTTACTCTGCCGGCAAGTACCACGGCTTTCGCGGTGCGACTCATGGCGCAAGACAATGGTGCCACGACGTACACGATTACTGGTTCGGACGGCTCTGCTGCGCAATACGCGTGGGATGGCTCAGCCGCAGGCAGTGATGACGATAGAAGCGCAACCTTGGCGATCAGTGCTGTCAATGGATCAACAATTGATTCGGTGACCATCACGGCCACTCAGGCAGAAGGCTGTACGTATGAGGATGAGGGACACCCACGGGCCTGTTCGCTCTACGGGCTCCTCGTCATAGATGCGGCTATTGGTGACGGCGTAGTGAATACGACCACCACAACTGAGCCGGTAGTCACTACCGACCTTGCTTCAACTGGATCCAACTCGGGCAAAGTCCTCGTTTTGGGTTCTACCCTGGTGCTCTTTGGCGCCGCGAGCATGTTGGCGGCGCGCCGTCGCACACACCGAGCCCGCTGACCCTCGTTGCGCAATTGCGTAACGTCTAACTAATGAGTGGAGCCTTAGTCATCGTCGCCACCCCGATTGGCAACCTCGGTGACCTCACGCCCCGAGCGCTTGAAATACTTCAGTCGGCCGATGTCGTCTACTGCGAGGACACCCGTCGAACCCGCACGCTGTACTCGGCCCACGGGCTCAAAGTCGCCCATCTGGTTGCCCTGCACGAACACAACGAGATGAGCCAAATAGGTGAAATCATCGAACGGATTACGCGGGGTGAAACAGTCGCCCTTGTTTCTGACGCTGGCACACCTGGAATCAGCGATCCGGGCAGTCGGGTCGTGGCCACCGTCGTGGAGGCCGGTCTAACCGTCACAACGACACCGGGCGTTTCGGCCGTCATCGCCGCTCTCGGGATTAGCGGACTGCCAACGGATCGTTTCGTTATGGAGGGTTTCGTTCCACGTAAAGGGTCAGACCGAGCGGCGTGGCTCGACGCCTGGGACAGCGAGCAACGCACCATCGTCTTTTACGAGTCACCCAAACGCATTGCGGCCACTATGAACGAGTTGGCCGGCCGTTGGCCCGACCGCCATGTCGCGATTGTGCGCGAACTAACCAAGTTGCACGAAGAAGTTCTCCGCGGTACGGCCGGCGAGTTGAGCACGTCACTGGCGAACAGCGAACTCCAAGGGGAGATCACGGTGGTGATGGCCGGAGCGCCCGCGCCCGCCCCTGTGAGTGAGGCCGTAGTCCTCGACGCCATTGATGACGCCCTCGCCGATGGCGCCACAGTTCGTGATGTGGCGACCCAGGTGAGTGCCGCACTAGGTGTTCCGCACCGCTTCGTTTATGAGCTCGCGCTCCAACGACGCACCGCCAAGCCCTAATCAGTCAGTACCCTTACAGGGTGAGTCGTTTCTACATCACGACACCTATCTATTACGTCAACGATGCCCCGCACGTTGGCCACGCCTACTGCACGGTCAACGCCGACGCCATGGCCCGCTGGCACCGTCAAGTCGGTGACGAGACCTTGTTCCTTACGGGTACTGACGAACACGGTCAAAAGGTGGCCGAAGCGGCCGAGCGCAACGGGGTCTCACCACAGGCGTGGACCGACCAAACCTCAGCTCGGTTCCGGGCTTCGTGGGACGACCTCAATATCTCCTACGACGACTTCATTCGAACGACCGAGCCCCGTCACTACGAAACGGTGCAGAAGTTTCTGACCGCGATCTACGACAACGGCTACATCTACAAGGACTACTACCGCGGTCTCTACTGCGTTTCCTGTGAGGACTACTTCACCGAAGAGGCCCTGACCGATGGCAACTGTCCGGTCCACGGACGACCCGTCGTGGAGATGGAAGAGGAGAACTGGTTCTTCCGGCTTTCGGCCTTCCAAGATCGCCTCTTGGAGTGGTACGGCGAGAACCCCAAGGCCACCACCCCGGACACTAAGCGCAATGAGGCCGTGGCCTTTATCAAGGGCGGCCTCCGCGACATCTCGATTACTCGTAGCTCGCTGAGCTGGGGCGTCCCCGTACCGTGGGACGAGAAGCACGTGTTTTACGTCTGGTACGACGCGCTCGTTAACTACCTGACGGCTATTGGCTACGGCCGTGATGAGGCGATGACGGCCAAGTGGTGGCCCAACGTGCATCACTTAATCGGTAAGGAAATCATTCGCTTCCACTGTGTCTGGTGGCCGGCGATGTGCATGGCGGCCGGCATCGAGCCACCCTCGCACGTTCAAGTGCACGGCTGGTTGCTCGTTGGGGGACAAAAGCTTTCCAAGACCATGGCCGGAGAAGGTTCCGTCAAGTTGACCGATATCGCACCGCAGTCACTCACGAGTGAGTTCGGCGTTGACCCCATTCGTTACTACTTGTTGCGGGATACGCCGCTCGGTACGGACGGTGATTTTTCCATCGAGGGCATTACGGCTCGCTACAACACTGACCTCGCCAACAACCTCGGCAACCTGGTGGCCCGCGTGGCGACCGTCGTTGGGTCCAAGTGCGGGGGCCTCAGTACCGCTCCAGCGAGTGATTCACCGTTGGCCGCCGAGGCGGCGAGTGCCGTTGAAGTGGCTCGTTCGGCCTGGCAGAACTTCGCCCCGCACACCGCTCTCGAAGCGACGTGGCGCCTCATCGGTGCGACCAACGCCCACCTCGAGCAGAACGCACCCTGGAAGATGGAGCCCGGCTCCGACGTTGACGCCGTCATGGGCGACGCCCTCGAAGCGCTCCGCATCATCACAGCCCTGATCGTGCCGGCCATGCCCGCCACCGCTCAGGAGATCTGGCGTCGCATTGGCCAGTCCGGCGAAGTGGCGACGTTGAACTTTGATGAGGTCACCCGCTGGGGCCAACTCGCCGCTGGCATTCCCATCACGAAGGGTGAGCCGCTGTTCCCCCGTATTCGGACCGAGGCGTGAGCGGCTGGACTGACGCGCACTGCCACCTCCAGGAGCGTTACCTCAGTGACGACCCCGAGGTGCAGGCCAACGTTGTAGCCACCCTTGCGCGAGCGCAGGCGGCCGGCGTCGATCGCGTAGTGGTCGTCGGCACTGACGCCACCACCTCAACGGAAGCGGTGGCTCTCGCCGAGGCGACCACCGGCCCCGTCGAGATCTTTGCCACGGTCGGTCTCCATCCCCATGACGCCCTCAACGATCTGGCTCCGATTGAGGCGTTGGCCCGCGCCAAATCGCCCAAATTGGTTGGAATCGGGGAGTGTGGCCTCGACTATTTCTACGAACACTCACCCCGTGACCAGCAACAACGTACTTTTGCGGCCCAAATTCGCCTCGCCCATGAACTCGATCTGGCCCTCGTGATTCACGCCCGTGACGCCTGGTCCGACCTCTTCGAGGTGCTCGATGGAGAGGGGATGCCCCCTCGAACCGTGATCCACTGTTTCACGGGTGGTCCGGCCGAGGCCGAAGCCTGTCTCGAACGGGGAGCCGACATCTCTATCGCCGGTGTCGTGACCTTTAAGAACGCCGCTGATCTACGCGAAGCCCTCGCCGTCGTCCCGCTGGAGAGACTCCACGTCGAAACCGATAGCCCCTTTCTGGCTCCCGTGCCTCACCGGGGCCGGACGAACGAACCGGCCCTCGTGGCCATCGTCGGGGGATTCATTGCCGAGCAGCTCGGAATCGAAGTTTCCGTGCTCCAGAGCGCAACTCGCGCTAACACGGCCCGCCTGTTTCGACTTCCCCCCGGCTAACCCCGTTTATCAGGAATTATGAATCATTGGTCTGGTGCAGTTGTGCCTTGTCGCCCCCTTGCCTAGCCTTAGAGATGCTGGTTTTTAGCCAGCGAGTCCCCGGAGAAGGGTGGAGTTCTGAGGACCTCAACGACGCAAGTGCGAATGCACTTGATTTCGCTTGGATTAGGTGTGGCCATGGTGCTGGCGCCTCTGACGGTGTTGCGCGCCCCGGCGTCAGCCCGTTCGTCCTCTCACGCCCCCACGACTGCCGCCACCCAACTGGTCTCGGCCCCCGTAACCACCACCGTTCCGCCGGTCCCCACCACGATCCATCACGCCCCGACCACGGTCCATCACACGCCCACGACCATCCATCACGCCCCGACCACGATTCGCCACACGCCCACGACCATTCATCACGCCCCGACCACGGTTCATCACACGCCCACGACCATTCGTCACGCACTGTCTAAGCCCAAGCCCAAGCCGAAACCCAAGCCCAAGCCTGCGGTGACCCCAACCACGACCACCACGCTCGCGGTGACCACGACAACCGACGCCACGTCCACCACGATTCCGGGTAGCACGACCACCACGACGGTGCACGTCACCACGACGACGAAGCCCAAACCCAAGCCGTCCCGCGTGAAATATGGCATCGCCACGTGGTATCGATGGCGCCCTGGCCAGTGCGCCACGTCCTACCTACCGAAGGGCACGCACATCAAGATTCGCTCGATGCGCACTGGTCGCATCGTCTACTGCATCGTCACCGACTCCCAGCCGTACAGCAGGGGTCGCGTGGTCGACTTGGACGTCCACCAGTTTGCGAAGCTGGCTCCTCTGTCTCGTGGCGTCGAGCACGTCGTCGTTACCTGGTGACCCACTCTCGTCCCGCCATCCAGGATCTTCTTGATCGCCACGGACTCTCACCGTCGCGCGCGCTCGGTCAGAACTTCGTCACCGATCCCAACACGGTTCGCAAGATTGCCCGTCTCGCCAATGTCGGCCCCGGTGATTTCGTCCTAGAGATTGGACCTGGTCTCGGAAGTTTGACCCTGGCGCTGGTAGAGACGGGTGCCACCGTCGAGGCCATCGAAGTTGACCGTTACTTGATGCCAGCCCTTCACGAGGTCGTCGATCCGCACGGCGTAATCATTCACCACGCCGACGCCCTCACGGCCGACTACGACGCCATCTTGCAGGGACGTACTGCGACCGTGGTGGCCAACTTGCCCTACAACGTCGCTACACCCCTCGTCCTCCACCTCCTCGAAACCGTGCCGCTGATTACCCGGATGTTGGTCATGGTGCAGCGCGAAGTCGGTGAACGGATGGCGGCCCACGTCGGTGATGACGCCTACGGCGCCGTCTCTCTACGGATGCAGTACTTCGCCGAAGCCCACGTCGCGGGGCGGGTGCCGGCCACGGTCTTTCACCCCAAGCCCAAGGTGGAGTCTGCGCTCGTTGCCATCACCCGACTCGAAGCTCCGGCTATCGATCCGGCCCGCGTTAGCGAGCCCGAACTCTTTAACGTGATTCGAACGGCCTTCGCCCATCGACGCAAGATGCTTCGCGGCACGCTCAGTGAGTGGGCGACGACCGAGACCTTCGCGGCGGCCGATGTCGCGCCGACCGCTCGTCCCGAAGAGCTCGGTCTCGAGGAGTTTGCCCGACTGGCGGCCCAGCGATGACCGTCGTGGTGGCGCCGGCCAAGCTGACTTGGTTTTTAGAAGTGACGGCCCGACGCAGCGATGGCTACCACGTCCTACGCAGTGAAATGGTCTCCCTCGACCTCGTCGATACCCTCACGTTTTCTGACGGCACCGGGGTTAGCTTTCACGGCAGCCGCTCGGGGGTGAGTGAATTAGATGTCACCGACAACCTCGTGACGCGCGCGCTGGCCCTGGTGGGGCGCGAGGCCCGGGTGGACGTCACTAAGGAGATTCCGCTCGGTGGGGGACTTGGTGGGGGGAGTGCCGATGCCGCCGCCGTTCTGCGTTGGGCCGGCTTCTCCGATCTGCTGGCCGCCTCCCAACTCGGGGGCGACGTGCCCTTCTGTCTCCTCGGCGGACGGGCGCTCGTGGAGGGCATTGGCGAAAAGGTGCGACCGCTCGACTTTGAGGAGCGCACCGTCACCCTGTTCCTGCCAGCGTTTTCGGTGAATACGGCCGCGTGCTATCGGGCCTTTGACGAACTTGGTCAAGCGCCCCGGGGTCGTAACCATCTCACGGAGGCCGCCTGGAACGTTGAGCCTCGCCTCAAAGAGCTGATGGGTTGGATCGATGCCAACTACGGCGTCAGTGTGCTGGCCGGTTCGGGTTCCACGGTTTTTGTGGAAGGTGACGTCGCGGACGGCGCTGCAAAAACTGTGGCGTCACCGGTCGGGCCGGTAGAAGTACTGGTAACCAAAACTCTTCCGGCGTAGGCCAAAGCCCGCCGTGTTCGGTACGGTCGCTCGAGTGAAGTACTGCTGAAGATGCGACTATTTGCCGGCGGCGCGACGCTGCCAGCGAGTCCGCTTCAGCATCTTCTTGTGCTTCTTCTTGCGCATGCGCTTGCGGCGCTTCTTAATTAGTGAACCCATGGTTTGAAGATTGTACTAGAAGTTTCACCCACCTCCGTTTCCGTGATTCTTTGGCCTCGTGAAGGAAACATCTCCGGTGACGCTCTTATGCTCTGGCTAACCCACCGCGCACGAATTGAGTCGTTAAACCGCCGAACTATGAAATCTCGCCACCCCCTCATCGCCGTGCTTTTCGCACTGCTCCTACCCACCGCGTCGATCTCGGTGGCGATGGCGAGTTCCGAGAGTGCACCCGTGTCGACGCCGGCGGCCCTCGCTACCGTTATCCAGAATGCGGCCTCGACGAACACGCTGACGCCAACGGTCCGCACGCAAGTTCTCAAAATCGATGTTCGCGATCCGATGGGGAGTTCGGGTCTCCCGTTGGCGCTGGCGCAGCACTGCTTCACGGCGGCCGACCGCTCGACGTTACGAAATCCCAAGCCGTGCATCTTTGGCAACCCTCACTCCTCGGTCACCGTGGTCCTCTTTGGGTCGTCGGCCGTGGATCAGTGGATGCCGGCCCTCAAGATTGCCGCCACTCGCCTTAACATTCGAGTCGCCACCTTTCAGTACGAAGGGTGCTACACCCCCTTCGTGACGGGACTCAGTCACGACTGCACGACCTTTCACCAAAATCTGCCCCGGGCGATCAGCGCGCTCCATCCCACGGTCGTCATGGCCGTGGCCGCCGCCGACGCAACGGGAGAGCTCGGTGACGCTCGGTACATGAGTGGGATGCAGAGGGCCTTCGAGGCTGTCATCGCATTGTCACCGAATGCGCGCCGCGTGCTGTGGGGTACCTCGCCGCGGTTAAATGCCCCGGTGCCGTCCTGTCTCATCATGCGGCCTCGCGCCATCAAGACATGTGGGTTGACGTACTCGGTGAACTCGACCACGCCCCACTCCTACGGTCAGATTCTCCGTCGCGATGTGACGACGGCCCAGCAGGCCAACGCCACGTTGGTCCCCGTGTCATCATGGTTCTGTACGGCCACGTTCTGTCCCGCCGTTATTGGGGGGAACGTGGTCTACGTGGACTTTCTCCACGTCTCGGCCTCGTATTCACGATTTCTGTCAACGATGGTGACCACGCAACTGCGTGCGCTGGTGACTCCCGTCGTTACGACGACGTCCACGACGCTGCCGTAGTCCCTAGGACTGCGCCGCGATGATCTTTTGCAGCGTGAGGGCCTGACGGGGACATCCCCGTACGGCGAGTTGGGCCGAACGGTGTAGCTCGTGATCACTCTGCGGAAAGGCCTCCGCTTGCAGGATTGGATAGCCCCACTCATCGAGGGACACGAGCTCGGGCGCTAACTCGGCGCAGTGACCAAAGCCGTCGCAGCGAATGGGGTCAACGACAATTCGAAACGTTACGGTGCGACGCATTATTCCCACTCCAAATCTTTGACATCACTCTGGTGCGGGATATAGCTGACCCGCGGACTCTGGGCGAACTGGCAGGGATGGCCGGCGGCGTGATGATTGAAGTCTTCGGCGAAGACGCTGAGTGCCGTTCGTACGAAGCGAATCACGCCGTCGGGGTGGCGGCAGGCGCCACGGCCCTCAATGACGTCGCTCCGGCTCGAGAGGCGTGCCAGTGACTGGGTGGCGTTGCGGCCCGAGGCCAGGGCCTTGAGGTCTTCGGCCATTGCGGGCAGACCAAAAGCACAGGGCCCACACTGCCGGGCACTCTCTTTGGCCATGTAGTCAACGATGCGAGCGCACTCGGCGACGCCACAGCTCTCGTGGGGTAGCGCCATGATCACGCCGGCCCCGGTGCCGGCCCCGAAGGGCCGGAGCGAGTCGTCGTCGAAGCCGACATCGAGATGCTGGCCGTCGAGCCACGTTCCGCCGTAGCCACCGAGGAGGAGGGCCCGTGGTTCGTAGGTAATACCCGCACCCGACAGGATTGAGCGAATTGGTGTGCCGTAGGGAACTTCAACTACGAGAGCCTTGCCGTTACCCGTTACTGAAGTCACCGTGGTGCCGGGCCGCGTCGCGGTGCCGACGCTACGGAACCACTCGGCCCCGTGTCGGGCAATCAGACCAATATTGGCGTGCGTCTCGGCGTTGTCGAGCAGAACGCCGCCACGACCAATCTGCAGAAGGGAAGGTCGCGTGGGGCGATACTGCGGCAGCGTCTCATTGCTGTTGAGCCAGTGAACCAGGGCCGACTCTTCTCCGGCGACGTATCGCCCCGGGGGTGACTGCACTTCGAAGCTCGGTCCCTGGAGTCGCTTGGCGCCGCGCTGGGCGATGGCCGCTTTCACTTGAGCGATTGTCTTTACGTGTTCACGAGCGATACAGACAATGACCGAGTCGGCGTTTAAGAGATTGGCCAGGACCATGGCCCCGTCAAGTACGAGGTGGGGATTGGTCGCGAGCAGCATGCGGTCCTTGTGGGCGGCCGGCTCACCCTCCATGGCGTTCACGACAATGTAACGGGTGGCACGTCGTTGCTGGAGCAAGAACTCCACCTTTTTGGCGGTGGGAAAGGCCGCGCCACCACGACCAGTGATGCCCGACTCTCGGAGGATGTCCATCGTGATGGAGAGCCGGTTGATCGGTCCAAAGTCGGCCTCGTGCTCGACGAGTGTCTTCGGATGGTCGAGGTGGTTAGCCAGAACGCGGTGTGTGGTGAGTTCCAAGGTCACGGCTATCGACCTCTCGACTGTTCGAGCGGGGAGAGGGCCGTGCGACCAACGGCCCGTTCGGGACGGCCCATAATGCGCCACACCGTGGCCAGGAGCACCACGGCCACGCAGCTACCGAGCACGATGAGTCCCCACAGGGAGCGCTCGTCCGTGCCGACTAGGTAGGAGTGGATGGCCGCCGCTACGAAGCTGGCGTAACTCGAAAAGTGAATAGCCCGCCACGCGCGAGGGTCGATACGCTCCTTGAGTTGGCTGGAGAGCCAAACGGCCAGCATGAGGTCGATAGCGACGGTGCCAATGGCCACCGGCACTCGCTTGTAACTCGAAGTCATCGGCACCACGGCCGTGATCCAGTGGATATTGACGTAGGTGTCGATAACGGTAGTGACAACGTGAATGGCCACGAAGATCATGGCAATCAGCGAAATCGAACGGTGCATCTCGGTGATCTCGAAGCGTCCGACGCGGCGTCCACCGACGCGAGTGGAGATCAAGATGCCCAGCACAATGACGAGCGTGAGCATCACTAGAGAGATGACGCCGCTGATACGCGAGGTGTACCAGATGTACGGAGAAGTAAGAGCAATCATGATGCCACCTCCTGGGGCCAGCCTCCCACGCACAGCACTTTGCCGTCGTGGTCTACAAAGCGCGCGGCCCAACCGGCCTGGGTCACGTAGTACAGAGCATCTTCGCCCCACAGGAGTGAGGCGGTACTGAGAGCATTGGCCGTGAGGCACGACTCGGCGGCCACCGAGACGGTGCGCCAAGAGGAGTTGCCGGGTGCGCCCGTGCGAGGGTCGATGATGTGGTGCGCGCGACCGGTGCCCGCGGTCCAGTGACGCACCATCGTGGAGGAAGTGGCGACGCCACCGGAGGTGATGCCAATCGGGACGCCGATGTGCTCGGCGTCTTCGGCCACGCCTACGGACCACGGCCGAACCGCGCCACCGACGGCGACATCGCCCCCGAGTTCGACGAGTACGGGCGTGTGGCGGCCAACTTCTCGCGCCACCTGGTCGGCCACGAAGGCCTTCGCGCTGGCTCCGAAGTCCAGCCGCACGCCGTGAGGTGACAGTCGGCGAGCAGTTCGATCGAGAGCCACGGAAAGAAACGAAACCGCGGGGCTCACCGTGAGCGGTGCCGAGCGGCCCTCGCGTTGCACGTCGTCGATGTCGGCATCGTAGCCCCAGGCTTCCAGGGCGTCCAGGACTGTGGGGGTGCAGAGACCTTCGGAAACGTCGTAGGACTCGCGGGCAGCATCAAAGAACGCGATGAACTCTTCGGAGACCTCGTGGGTCCCCTGCGGGTTGGCGTTTATGGCGCTGAGCTCGGACGTTGGAAGGAATCGGTTGACGGCACGGTCGCCAGCAGCGACCCACCGCCACAGCGTTTCTTCGGCCAGCGTGGCGTAGTTCTCATTGTCAACGACCAATGTGCCGCTGACACCCCAGGTGGTAAAGCGCACGAACTACCAGCAGCCCAAAAACTGTCCGGAGGCACTGGTGTGACACGTGGTGGGGTGCGTTACCGGCACCGTCACTGGAGGCTTCCAAACAGTCGTGGTCGTGTGGACGCCAGTCGTGGTGGTGTGTTGGCCCGGCGTGGTCGTCGTGACGTGGCCCGGGGTCGTTGTGGTGGGGTGACTCACCGGCGTGGTCGTTGTGGTGTTGAGGGGAATCGTGGTGGTCGCCGGGGTGGCCGCGGCGTGCGACATGAGGCCGACCCCAACACCACCGGAGGCGGCGGCGAAGACGAAGACGGACTGAGCAATACGGCGCGACCGGTCAATGCGGCGGTCTCGTAGGGCACTTGGTTGACGATTTTTCATGGCTCTATCTCTCTACTGCTCTTCGGGAATTTCTAAGGTGAAGGCCGCCCCACCCAGGGTGTCTGAGCTGCCAACGCGAATGGCGCCGCGCGCCTCGCTGGCCACTTGGGCCACGATGGCCAGCCCCAAACCCGAGCCGGGCATCGATCGTGCGGAAGGGCTGCGCCAGAAGCGATCGAAGATGAAGGCCTGCTCGGTCTCGGGAATGCCGGGGCCGTTGTCCTCCACTCGAACGGTGCCGTGGCGAACATCGACCTGGACTCGTCCGCCGACGGGGGAGAACTTGATGGCGTTGCCCAGGAGATTGTTGATGGCCCGGGCGAGGCGATCGCGCCGTGCGACCACGGTGGAGGGTGACGATGTCAGTTCAATCGTGATGTCCTTAGTGCGGGCGTGGGTTCGAGCGACGTCCACGGCCTCTTGCACGAGATCGTCGAGTCGAAGCGTTGTGACGGTACCTTCGCTACTTTCGCCACGAGAGAGTTCGCCGAGGTCGGTAATAAGGGCGGCCAGTTCGTCGACCTGCACAATCATGTCGGCGACGAGCTGCTGGCGATCTTCGAGTGAGAGGCGATCAATCTGCTGGAGTACTTGGGCGTTGGTGCGCAGCGAGGTCAGCGGTGTGCGTAACTCGTGACTGGCGTCGAGTACCAGTTGTCGCTGGAGCCGTTGACTGGTTTCCACGGTCGTCATGAGTTTGTTAAATGTCCGACGGAGTCGACCAAGTTCATCGCGACCACCCTCATCGAGGCGCTGGGCCAGATTGGTCGTGTCGGCAATCTCTTCAATGTCGTCAGTCACCGTTTGGAGGGGAGCGAGAGCCGCCCGCGCCGCGAGGTAACCGAGCAGGGCCGCTAAGAGCACGCCGAGCAACGTGAGCAAGATGAGTGCATGGGCGAGCGAGGAGAGCTGGTGGCGCTGACCGGTGATATCGCTCGTGAAGACCTGGGCCGCGTTCTGTGAGAGCACGCACTCATCCGCCGCGCAGGAAATCTCCGTGCCGGCCGGCACCGGAACGACGTATTCGCGGAAGGTGGACTCCCCGACGCTCACCGTCAAGAAGCGGGCCGAGAGTTGATAGCGGGCCACGTCAATGACTGCGGCCTCCACGGGAATCTTGCGACCGCCGTAGACCGAACCGTCCGCGAGGATCAGTTCGAAACCTGAACCGCGAGCGTGCTCCGATTCGGCCTCACCGTACGTGGGGGCTGCAGCCGTGTGGATGAGTGAGTCGTCCACCGACTGAAAGATGGCGTGACGAGAGATGAGGAAAGCCGTCCCGCAGGCCAGGGCGATTGCCAGGCTGACGGCCACCGAAGAGGCCACGACGACGCGGACACGAAACGTCATGCGCTGCGCAGTGAGTAGCCGACGCCGCGAACGGTCTGGACGAGACGGTGTTCTCCGGCCTCCTCCAACTTGCGACGGAGGTAGCCGACGTAGACGGCTAGTGAGTTGGTGCTCGAGTCAAAGTTGTAGCCCCAGACCAGATCGAGAATCTGATCGCGAGTCAGCACCTGACGGGGGTGGAGCATGAGGAGCTCCAAGAGATCGAACTCGATGCGCGTGAGCTGCACGGCCCGTTCCCCTCGGAAGACTTCGCGGGTGGACGGGTTGACCGTGAGGTCGTCGAACTTGAGTACGCCCTCATCTCCCGTGCGGGGGGTGTGACGGCGCAACAGAGCGCGAAGTCGGGCGGTGAGCTCGGCGAGATCGAAGGGCTTAACCAGGTAGTCATCGGCGCCGGCATCGAGTCCCTCGACACGATCGTTCACGGCGTCGCGGGCCGTCAGCATGAGGATCGGGACGTTGTCGCCGGCCCGTCGAATACGACGGCAGATCTCCAGTCCGTCGATGTCGGGCAATTGCAAGTCCAAGACGATGGCGTCGGGGGCGGCAGTCTGGAAGGCCCGCAGGGCCGAGGTGCCGTCGCCATGGAGTTCGACTTTGTAATTCTCCATTTTGAGGGCTCGCGAGAGGGCCGCCAGAATTGCCGGGTCGTCGTCGACGATCGCCACCGTGAGGAGCGTTTCGGAACTGGACGTCATGGCGACCTCTCGGTTGGTTGATCTAACACCTCTAGTATTAGATGTCTGACCTAAGAATGGTTGTGGATTTGCTAAGAATCTACGAAGATTCCAGGAAAGACCTTGGCGGGTAGTTCAATCGGCAGAACAGCGGGTTTTGGTCCCGAAGGTTGAGGGTTCGATTCCTTCCCCGCCAGCCACTGGGCCTACATCGATTGCAAGATGTTGGCCATGATGAGCGGGGCGTCTCCTTGAACGGAGTGCCCCGCATTTTCAATTTCAATCACCGTGGCGTCCGGGCGCAGTCGATTGAGCTCGGCAACGTCGTCGTTATCTACGACCGAACCCTTCGCGAGACCTCGCAGCAAGGTCACGGGCAGCGGGAGGTCGCGCAGCGTCTCCCAAAGGTTGCCGGGTTGCGGTGCTTCGAGGGTGGCTGGGCCGTGCTGCTGGTGGCGCCACACCCACGTGCCGTCTTCGCGTTGCAACGCGTTGTGGAGAATGCCGCGACGCAGTGATGATTCGGACCGCGTCGGGTTGAAGGCCATGGTGCGCTCCAGCAACTCGTCAAAGCGATCGAAAGTCTTAGGTCCGTTGACAAAGTCGTGGATGTGCTTGGCCTTGACACCGTTAACACCGGGAGTGATGTCGACCAGCACGAGATGGCTGAACCGTTCGGGGTGCTGGGCCGCGAACTGAATGGCAGTCAGTCCACCGAGTGACATGCCGACGAGGACAACCGGCTCGCTCGGCAGCGCCTCCAAGATGGCCGCGAGGTCTCGGGCGTGCGCCGCCGAGGCGGCGAGGCCGAAGGGACTGGCGTCGGAATGTCCGTGACCGGGGAGGTCGACGGCGACGAGACTGCGCTGGAGGGCCAGGGCCACGGTGTCAAAGGTGTGGGCGTTCTGCGCCCCGCCGTGCACGAGGAGGAATTCAGCTGAGTTGGCGCCCCAGACCAGTGCACTGAGATCGCGGGTTTCGTCGACGGGAAATCGCTCGCGCCGAACTGGGGGTACGGGGAGGTCGAGGTCCCACTCACTCAGATTTTCGTGAAAGAAGGAAAACTCGTCGTAGGCAATGCGTTCCATGCCTCGAATCGTAGGTCGCTCTGGTAGAGATGAGGGCATGATTCAACCGACCTGTGTCGTGGTGCTGGCCGCCGGCGAAGGAACGCGAATGCGTTCGGCCCGACCGAAGCCCCTCCACCATCTCTGCGGTCGCCCCATGGTGGTGCACGTCCTTGACGCCACGGCGACGGGTGATGACGTCGTCGCCACCGTCATCGTCATCGGACACGGGGCCGAGTGGGTCGAAAAGGCCGTGACGGAACGGGCTGCGAGTGAGACGTTGCGCTTTGTCGAACAGCGCGAACAGTTAGGCACGGGCCACGCCGTCTCAGTGGCCCTCCCGGCAATTGACGACATCATGGGCGACCGCGATGGTCACGTCCTGATTGTCCCGGGCGACACTCCGCTGCTACGGGCGAGCACTATTCAGGCCCTCCTGACCCAGCACGAAGAGAGTGGTGCGGCCCTCACCGTTTTGACGGCCGTGGTCGATGAGCCCTCGGGCTACGGCCGGATTATTTACGGACGTGACGGCAAAGTTGCCAAGATTATTGAAGAGCGAGACGCTTCGGAGACCGAGCGTCAGATTCACGAAATCAACACCTCGATCATGGTGGTGCGCCGCAGTCTGCTCGGCGCCGGACTGCGCATGGTCGGTCGACAGAACGCGCAGAACGAGTACTACCTCACCGATCTGATCAATGTTCTCTACGAGGGTGGTCACCTCACCCGTTCCTTCGTACTCGAAGACGCCAGCGAAGCGGCGGGCGTGAACGACCGGGCCCAGCTGGCTAGTGCCGAGCGGGAGCTTCGTCGCCGTATTAATGACCGCTGGCTTCGACGAGGGGTCACGATGTGGGACCCGGCCACGACCTACATCGACGCCGACGTGCAACTCAGCCCGGACGTCTCGCTGCTCCCCGGAACAATTCTCAAGGGCCACTCGCAGATTGGTGGGGGAGCGCAGATCGGGCCGAACGCCTTTTTAACCGATGCGGTCATTGGCGAGCGGGCCGTGGTGGGCACCGTAGAAGCGACCGGCGTGACTATTGGCGCCGGAGCGAAAGTCGACTCATTCGTGGTGCTCGAGCCAGGACAAATAGTCAATGCTGAACCACAGGTCTCGCGCGAGAGCTAAGGCCGACAGAATCACAGCGACGGGGCGCATCGCCCGCTTGGCCTCTTTCATGGCCTTCAACCCATAAGGCTGAACAAAAATGAGACGCCGACTCGATATTGCCTTCGTTAGTGGTATGGAATACAATACCGTTATGAACTCAAGTGACACCATCCTGCAGCGTTTACGTCGCGCCAGTGGATTCACGCAACGTGAATTGGCCCGCCGCGCTCAGATGTCCAACTCCTCTTTGGTCGCCTACGCCAAGGGGCGTCAGGATCCAGGTCTGGCAACTCTTGTACGTCTGGCCGACGCTGCTGGGTGTGATCTAGTGATCGAAGTTCGCCCTCGAATGAGCGATCCTGAAATTCGTACCTTGGAGCTGCACCGAGCAGTGGCATTGAATATCGAAGCCAATCCCACGGACATGATGGCGATTGCACGGCGAAATTTGTCTCTTATGCGCGAGAGCGACCAATACGGACGATCGAGTTTTTACTTCGACACATGGCAAGTCTTGCTTGATGGACCACTAAATGACCTGTTGCGCGTGATGACCTCAACCGATGCGGCCGCAAAAGAGTTGCGTCAAGCGAGCCCCTTCAGCGGCATCCTTTCTGACGATGAGCGATTCGAAGTATTGATGGCGACCGATGGTGTCCGGGTGGCGGCGAAGTCCGGACGACCACTTGATGAAGTGCGACGAGAGATGCTCGGCCAAATTGAGAATTCTGCAATTCGACTCGCCGGCACGGAATCGGCGTCTAGATGAAACTCGAAGAACTACAACACGTGATTCGAGCTGCTTGTGACTTATTGGGAGAAGACGTAGTCATCGTCGGTGGCTCTCAAGCAGCGCTAGCCCAATTCCCGAACGATTTGCCTAAATCGGTCGTGGTTTCACGGGAGGCGGACATTGCTGCCGTCGACGATCCGATTGACCAAAAGGCCATGATTATTAACGGGAATATTGGCGAAGACACGCTGTTTCATACCACCCATGGGTTTTTCGCCGAAGGTGTCTCAAGGGAACTTTTCGTCCTACCACCTACATGGCGGGAGCGTGCCATCGCGGTCGATGGTCACGCGACGCACAAGACCACGGGGCTGTGTCCAGAAATCCATGATTTGGCCGTTGCAAAATTGGCAGCCGGTAGACAAAAAGATATTGACTGGATCAAGTCGTTACTGAAGTCTGGACATCTCAAGGCTGAGCAATTTCTCGAGCGCACCTTGGAGGCGGGGCTTCCGCCAGTTCGACGGGATCTTGCGGTGGGCTTGGTCGAGCAAGCGGCTCGTCCTGGTCGACGAAGCCGGAGTCGTAGGCGTGTTCGACTCCTTGAGGACCTGCTCGGAGAAGAAAACCTCGATTCATAGGCACGTCAGTCGTTTTTCGTTTTCACCAGTTGTCATCGAACTGATGACAGGCGCTGCATTCTGAGGACCCGAGAGTTTGAAGAATCCACCACAGTGAGGCATGGGCGAGACGAACTACGCTGTCGTCGTGGAAGCCTCCCCCTTACGTCGCATGGTGATGGTGACGGGTCGGACCAACCCCGGTCTCGCTCAGTCCATTGCCGAAGAACTCAACGGAACCCTCTCAGCAGTGCAACTGCGAGAATTCGCGAACGGTGAAATTCACTGCCGGTTCGAAGACTCCATTCGCGGCGCCGACGTTTTCATTATGCAGTCACACGCTTCACCAGTGAACGACTCCATCATGGAACAGCTCATCATGATTGACGCCGCCAAGCGTGCTTCGGCTAAGCGCATCACGGCCGTTTGCCCGAACTACGGCTACGCCCGACAAGATCGAAAGTCAACTGGTCGCGAACCGATCACCGCGAAGTTGCTGGCCGACATGTTGCAGACCGCCGGGGCCGACCGCGTGCTGGCCGTCGACTTGCACTCCGGCCAGATCCAAGGTTTCTTTAACGTGCCGGTGGACCACCTCACCGCCGCCCCGGTGCTCGAGGAGTACCTCAAGGCCCACACGAAGACTCAGGACCTCGTCGTCGTGGCTCCGGACGCCGGACGCGTAAAGGTCGCGGAGCGCTACGCCCAGCACCTCGGCTGTGACCTGGCTCTGGTCCACAAGACCCGCCCTCGCGGCACGGCCAACGTGGCCGTCGCCCGTGACGTCGTCGGTGACGTGGCCGGACGCCACTGCATCCTGATTGACGACATGATCGACACGGCCGGCACGATTTTGGCCGCCGCCGAGCTGCTGAAGGCCCAAGGGGCCGGTGATATCTGGGTGATGGCTACCCACGCCGTCTTCTCGCCACCAGCCATTGAACGGCTCATGGCGGCACCAGTTTCGCGCGTGGTCGTCACCGACACCTTGCCGTTGCCCGAAGATCGTCGTTTCCCCAAGCTCGAAATCTTGAGCGTGGCGCCCCTCGTCGCACGGGCCATGATGGCGGTCTTTTCGGACGATTCCGTGTCGGAAATCTTCGGCGGCGAGAATTTGGCCTAGGCCAACGGGGCCCTCTGCGGCCTCGGCTAAACTGTTCCTCCGGTGCAAGCCAGGGGTTTGCCCACCGTTTTTTCTATAAGGAGTCCCCATGTCGCAGGTCACGTTGAGCGCTCTGTCTGAGCGCGTTCAGGGCAGCCGTAACGTTCGTCGTCTTCGCATCGCCGGTTCAATCCCCGGCGTTGTCTACGGCCAGGGTGTTACCCCCGTACCCGTCTCGGTTGACGCCAAGGAGTTCCGTACGTCCGTCTCCGGCGACCTCGGTCTCAACACCGTCATCAACCTCGAAACGCCCGTCGGCAAGTTCACCTGCATGGCTCGCGAGATTCAGCGCCACCCCGTGCGTGGCACCGTTCAGCACATTGACTTTCAGGTCATTGACACCAAGGCCGGTGTAAAGGTCGAAGTACCAATCCACGTCGTCGGTGACGCCGTCGAAGTTCGCCACGCGGACTACGAAATCAACCAGATGGCCTTCTCCGTTGTCGTTAACGCCATGCCGGACAAGATTCCTTCGTTCATCACGGTCGACATTTCTGACCTCAAGGTCGGTGACACGATTCGCGTCGGTGACTTGACGTTGCCTGAGGGTGTCGTGGCATTCGACGCGACCGTTGGTCTCGTCGGTACCCGCGCCGGACGTGCGGCCAAGACCGCCGGTAACGCCAACGCCGCAGCCGAATAGTCGGTCGTGGCGCTCCGGCGTCCGCGCACCGGCGAGCCCCGTCGGGGGAGTGCGAGTTCACTCCTCATCGTCGGTCTCGCTAACCCCGGTACCAAGTACGAGGGGTCGCGACACAACATTGGTGGTGACGCCGTTCGCCTCGTAGCGCAACGCCGTAACGCCACGTTTCAAATTGAGCGCCGCCAACGGGCCGAAACCTGCTCCTTTACTTCCGCCCGGGGCATCGTGACGTTGTCGATCCCCACGACGTTCATGAACGAATCGGGGGCCTCACTCCCGCCGCTCATGCGCCGTATCTCCATCACTGATCCCGGCACCGTCTTGGTCGTTCACGACGAACTAGACCTCGAACCCGGACGGCTCCAGCTCAAAGTTGGCGGCGGACTGGCCGGACATAACGGACTTCGTTCGATCGCCGGCGTCTTGTCTTCCAACGAGTTCCCTCGACTGCGTATCGGCATTGGTAAGCCCGAGCGCAAGGAGCAGGTCACCGACTGGGTGCTGCGCCGACCCACCGGGGCGATGCGGGAATCACTGCTCATTGACACCAACGAAGCGGCTGACGCCCTCGAAGCCGTGATTGATTTTGGACTCGAAGAGGCCCAACGCCGGGTCAACGCGGCACGCCGTGACTAGGGAGTCGACCGCTCTTCGCACCCTGCTGCATCGACTGACGCACGAAGTTCATCGCGACGCCGAAGAGGGATTCGTCGCAACGACGCCTCGCGGGGTCGCCCCCGTCCTGGCCCGTTTCGCGCTCGAACGAGAAATGGTCCTCGCCATCGTGCCCTCGCAGCGCGAGGCCGACGACCTGGCCGATGACGTGGCCGCGTGGCTCGGTGATGACGCCCTGGTGGCCCAGTGGCCAGCGTGGGATATTGCCCCCTTCGAACGGGTGAGTCCCGATATTGCCGTCATGGGACGCCGGGCCGAGCTTCGCGCGCGTCTGGCGGCTCCCCTCGGAGCCCCGCGGGTCGTGGTCGCCACCGTTCGATCCCTCTTGCAGATGTTGCCACCGGAAAACGATGGCCGTCACGTGGCCCTCGGGGGTGAGATCGATCGCGACGAGTTCGTCCGTTGGCTCGTTGACCACGGCTATCGCCGCGAACCCCAAGTGGAACACCGCGGAGAGGTAGCGGTGCGTGGAGACATCATCGATGTCTGGCTCTCGCACCTCGACACTCCCGTTCGCATCGAACTCTTTGGCGATGACATCGAACGTATTGCGACCTTCGACATTCAAACGCAGCGCTCCCTCGAAAAGTTGAGCGACGTGCCCGTGTTGCCGGCCCGAGAGTGGCGGCTCACTGACCGGCAACGTTCGGCCGCCGCCGCGGCCGCCGTGAGTCACCCCTTTGCTGCGGAGATTTTCGAGCAACTGGCCGAGGGGGAGTCCTTCGACGGCATGGAGGGCTGGCTCTCCTGGTTCACCACCGAGCGTCGAACACTGCTCGATCTCATGCCACCCACGGCCTCCATTGCTCTCATTGACGCTGGTCTCCTGCAGCGTCGAGCCGAAGAACTCCTCGAAGAGGAGCGCGAACTGGCCGCGACTGTCGCCGAGACGTGGGAGCTCGAAGAAGAGGCTCCCCTCCTGCACTACGGCTGGCACGACGTGGTGCCCAGCGAGGTGGCACTCACCATCACGGCGCATGAGATCACCTCGGCCACGCTCTCGTTTGCCGTTACCGATCCACCCGTGGCCCAAGGTGACGTGGAGCGCCTCGCTCGACATCTCCGTAATCGAAACCCCGCGCTCGCGGTCATCACGGTCTCCTCAGATGCGTCGCGGGATCGACTGGCCGGACTGGCGGCCGATCAAGAGTTACTGGTGGGCACGACCCCGGCCGAGTTTGACGTGGCCGACATTGTCTTTCTGCACGAACACTTGCCACGCGGTCTCGACACCGGCGACATCATTGTGTGGAGTGAGGGGGACTTCACCGGACGGCGAGTGCAACGGCGTCAGCCCCGCGCCCGTACGCGCAACGTCGACGGCTTCTTTGATGACCTCGCGGTCGGTAGTTTTGTCGTCCATCGCAATATTGGTATTGCGCGCTACTCCGGCTCGACGACTCGAACAATGGGGGAGACGACGCGCGACTACTTGGTGCTGGAGTTTCGTGGTCACGACCGCCTCTTCCTGCCGACCGATCAGATTGATCTCCTCACCCCCTACACCGGGGCGGCCAATCCCAATCTCTCGCGCATGGGTGGGGGCGAATGGCAGCGCACGCGCAACAAGGCCCGCGTCGCGGCCAAGGGCATCGCCGATGAACTCGTCGAGCTCTACCGACTGCGCGCCGGGGCCAAGGGCTTCCAGTTCTCACCCGACACCCAGTGGCAGATCGAGATGGAGAATCTCTTTCCCTTCACCGAGACGCCGGACCAACAGCGAGCTATCGACGAAGTCAAGGCCGACATGGAGTCTGATCGACCCATGGACCGACTGGTCTGCGCCGACGTGGGTTTCGGCAAGACCGAGATTGCCCTGCGCGCCGTCTTTAAGGCCGTCCAGGACGGTAAGCAGGTGGCCCTCTTGGTCCCGACCACGCTGCTCGCGACACAACACTTCACGACGCTGGTCGAGCGGTTCGCGTCCTTCCCGGTGAAGGTGGCGTTGCTCAGTCGGTTCGTCACCGATCAAGAGGCCCGGGAGACATTGGCCGGTCTGGCCGACGGCTCCGTCGACGTGGTGGTCGGCACCCACAAACTTCTCAACGAATCAATTAAGTACAAGGACCTCGGTCTCCTGGTCGTCGACGAGGAGCAGCGCTTCGGCGTCTCCCATAAGGACGCCATCAAGCGCATGTCCGTTGGCGTGGACGTCTTGACGTTGACGGCCAGTCCGATTCCCCGCACACTGGAGTTAGCGCTCACGGGAATCCGTGACCTCTCGATGGTGACGACGCCGCCCACCGATCGCCAACCGATTCTCACGCACGTCGGCGAGCACGACGAGGGGGCCATTGTCGAGGCCATTCGCCGCGAGTTGCTGCGCGAGGGCCAGGTCTTCTACGTGCACAATCGCGTTTCCGATATCGAACAGGTCGCCAAGAAGCTCACCCTGTTGGTGCCCGAAGCGCGGGTGGTCGTGGCGCACGCCCAGATGGATGAGGGGCAGCTCGAACAGATCGTCCAGGACTTCTGGGAGCAGCAGGCCGACGTCCTGGTCTGCACGACCATCGTGGAGTCGGGCATCGACATGCCGACCGTCAACACCCTGATTGTCGATCGGGCCGATCGCCTGGGCCTCGGACAGCTGCACCAGTTGCGCGGACGCGTGGGTCGGGCCGGCGCGCGGGCCTACGCCTACCTCTTTCACCCCAAGGACATGATTCTTTCGGAGACGGCCTACGAACGACTCCGCTGCATTGGTGACAACACGGCGTTGGGTAGTGGCTTCAAGATCGCAATGCGCGACCTCGAGATTCGTGGGGCCGGCAACCTGCTCGGTCACGAACAGTCGGGCACGGTGGCCGAAGTCGGCTACGACCTCTACGTCCAACTCGTGGCCGAAGCCGTCAAGGAGGCCAAGGGCCTCCCCGTGGTGCCACCCTCGGCCGTTATCCTGCCCCGACTCGGTGTGGCCCACCTGCCGAACGACTACATCGATTCGGAAGATCAGCGCCTCGAGGCCTACCGCCGCCTCACCGCGGCCAGCGGTGACGAGGAGCTTGACGATGTCGTGGCCGAATGGCGTGACCGTTTCGGTCCGTTGCCCGCGGCGGCCGAAGGACTGCTCAAGGTCATGTCGCTGCGTATTGAGTGTCTGAAAAACGGCATCTCGGAGATCTCGACTCAGACCCAGGGTGATCGGACGTTGGTTCGCTTCGTGGTGCACGCCCTCGGTCCCCACGTTCGCGAGCGGGTTGCTCACCGTTACGGCTCTCGCGCCTTTGACGAAACGGCTATGGAACTCACGGCCACCATTGAGGGCCCGCTGCTCACGGTGGAGCCTCTGACCCAGCTCGTACGTGAAATCTGGATGGCCGCCCCGTCAGTAGCATGACGCTGTGCGCCGCATCTTCGCTTCCCTAGTCCTGGCCGTGGTGGGGATTCCCCTCCTCGCCATCAATTACGGCAACGCCGCTGTCACCGGGGGCCACTACTCCCTCAGTCGCTACGACTTCGCCCACGAGGTGAACGCCATCTCGACCAATGCGGCCATGGCCTGTTACGTCACCAATCTCTGGGGTGTCACCTTTGCGAGTGGTGCCGGTACGAACACCATCGACGAAACGACGATTACGGCGTGGGCCAACCTCCGTCTCGAGGGACTGGCCGAAATCTCCTACGCCGAAGACCACTTCGGCCTCGTCTACTCCTCGGAGATTTTGAGTAACGCCGCTACCAACCTGGAGGCTCAGATGAGTGCGGCCGCCAGTGCCAACGGGGCCGAATGCGCGGCACTGGCCACGCCGCTGAACGCGCTGGCCAGCCTGCCGACTGCCGTCGCGGCCTCCTTACTGCAGGCCGAAGCGGCCAGTGAGTTGATGTCCTCGAAACTGCCCGCCCGCATTGCTGAAACCGATGTTTCCTTGCGAGCCTTCTATCAAGGTCACCTCAGTGAGTATCAGACCATCTGCGCCAGTATTGCGTTGGTTCGTCCCAGTGATGTCGCCAGTTTCAACGCCGACAAGGCGGCCGGTCTCTCGGTTGGCGCGTTAGCAGCGAAGTACTCCCAGGACCCCTCGGCGACGTCCGGTGGTGCCTACGGTTGCTTCGATCCGAGTTCGAATGCTCGCGACCTCGTTCGAGGTGTGCCGCTCAATACCTTCGGCCTGCCGCAGACCGTCACCGTGCAAGGCATGCCTTACTCGCTCTACGTGGCGGCCACCTCTCGAAAGCAGTTGCCCTTCGAGACCGTTTCATCCCAGGTGCTGACCGATGTTCGTAACGTGAACGCCGGCTCCATCGAAGCGGCCAAGCAGGGCATCTACCAGCGCGTCGGTGTCAACGTCAATCCCTTGCTCGGTCAGTTCGGATCGGGCCAACAGGGTGTCGGTATCTACGCCCCCGCCTCGCCGGCCACCACCAACGTTCCTAACGAGGGCCTCGGACTGGACGCCGCTTCGGCGCTGCACTTTTAGTTCGTGGCTCGCCCGACTATTCGTGTTGTCGGACTCGGTCCCGGCGACGAACAGTGGCTCACGCTTTCGGCCGTCGCCGCCCTTGAATCTGCCCCCGTCGCTCGACTGCGAACCCGCCGTCACCCGGCCGCAGCACGTTTTTCCGACGTTCCCTCCTACGACGAGGAGTACGAGCGGGCCGAGTCCTTCGAGTTGCTCTACGCCACCATCGCCAACGATCTGATTCGCCTAGCCCACGAGGCCAACGGCGAGCCCGTCATCTACGCGGTGCCCGGTTCGCCCGTGGTGGCCGAACACACGGTCGAGCTGCTCGTCGCCGACTCCTCCGTTGAGGTGATTCTCGATCCGGCCGTCTCCGTAGTCGACGTGGCCTGCGCCGCCCTCGGCCGAGATCCCATGGCCGTGCAGTTACGCGTCGTGGACGCCCTGGCCGATACCACGGCCTTTCGCGGACCCGGTCCGTTGTTGGTTCTCCAGACCTACGCGCCGGAGATTCTGGCCACCGTGGTTGATCGACTGCCCCGCGATACGCCGGTCACGATCTTGCATCACGTGGGCCTTCCCACTCAACAACTACTCACGGTGCCCTCCCAGGAGCTGGCCTCGTTCGTCGCGGCCGATCATCTGACGTCGCTCTGGATCGATGAACTTCGCACGGCCGGAGCCGCCGGCGATGACCTCGTTGATTTGATGCGCCACCTGCGACAGGAGTGTGCCTGGGATATCGAGCAGACCCACGCCTCCCTCACCCGGCATCTCCTCGAAGAGGCCTACGAGGCCATCGACGCGCTCGAGGCCTACGCCCGCGCCCTCGAAGGTGACGGAGACGTTGAAGCGACGGCCCTGCACGCCGAAGAGGAACTCGGCGACCTGCTCTTTCAGATTGTCTTTCACGCCGAACTCGGCGACGAGGAGGATCGGTTCAACCTCACCTCGTTAACCGATGGCGTCCGCAACAAACTCATCGCTCGCCACCCCCACGTCTTTGGCGACGTCGAAGTAGCAACGGCCGAAGAGGCCGCGTCGCGCTGGGAACAACTTAAGAAGAAAGAGAAGCAGCGCACCTCGGTCACCGACGGCATCGCGTGGCAACTCCCCGGGCTCGTGCTGCAGGCCAAGCTGCTCCGCAAGGCTCGCGCCGTGGGCATTGAGATCGCCTCGGGCGAAGCGGCCCACCAACGTCTCGTTAACGCCGTGGGTCGTCTCATCGTGGAACGCCACGAGAGTGATGACGCCCAACGCAGTGCCGAACCGGAAGTTCTCTGGGGTGAAGTGATAGCGGCGCTCGGCGAACTCGCGCGATGGAATGGCGTGGACGTGGAGAGTGTGGCCCGCTACGAAGCGGCCAAGTTGCGTGATCACATCGTGGCCAACGAGGGACTTTCGCTCGAGCAGGGTTCGGACTAGCGTTAGGTACAACGCATCTGCTGTGCGAAGGAGTCGTAAATGAGCGCCATTGAACTGGTGATTGGTCGTCAAGTCTTGGATTCCCGTGGAAACCCCACGGTGGAAGCCGAAGTGATTTTGGAGTCGGGCGCCGTCGGTCGGGCCATCGCCCCCTCCGGCGCATCGACCGGTTCGCACGAGGCCGTCGAACTCCGCGATGGCGGCGACGCCTGGGGTGGCAAGGGTGTGCAGCGGGCCGTTGACAACATCAACGGTGAAATCAACGAAGCACTCGAGGGCTACGAAGCCTCCGACCAGCGGGCCGTGGACTACGCCCTGATCGATCTCGACGGAACGCCGGACAAGGGCCGTCTCGGCGCCAACGCCATGTTGGCCGTCTCGCTCGCCAACGCCAAGGCCGCCGCTCTCGAGAGTGACCTCCAGTTGTTCCAGTACATCGGTGGCGTTAACGCCCATGTACTGCCCGTCCCCATGTTGAACGTCATCAACGGTGGCGTGCACGCGCTGAACTCCATTGACTTCCAAGAGTTCATGTTCATGCCCGTCGGAGCCACCTCCTTCACCGAAGCACTCCAGTGGGGCGTTGAGGCCTACCACATGCTGAAGAAGGTCTTGGCCGAGCGCGGTCTCTCCACCGCCGTGGGTGACGAGGGCGGCTTTGCTCCCGACCTGCCTGACAACGAGACGGCCGTCAAGGTTCTCGTTGAGGCCATCGAGCGTTGCAAGCGCACGCCCGGCACCGACATCGCTATTGCCCTCGACCCCGCGACGACCGAGTTGTGGCGTGACGGTGCGTACCACCTCGAAGGTGAGGGCCGCGTCCTCACGAGTAGTGAGATGGTTTCGTACTGGGCCGACCTCTGTGACCGTTACCCCATTGTGTCCATTGAAGACGGCATGGCCGAAGACGACTGGGCCGGTTGGGCCGAGTTGACAGCGCGCATTGGTGACCGCGTGCAGTTGGTCGGTGACGACCTCTTCGTGACGAACACGTCACTCCTGCAGAAGGGCATCGATGATGGCGTGGCGAACTCCATCCTCATCAAGCTCAACCAGATCGGCACGCTGACCGAGACGCTCGACGCTGTGAGCCTGGCCAATAACAACAACTACCGCGCCGTTATCTCGCACCGTTCCGGTGAGAGCGAAGACGTGACGATTGCCGACTTGGCCGTCGCCACGAACGCCGGACAGATCAAGACCGGCGCGCCAGCCCGTTCCGACCGGGTCGCGAAGTACAACCAGTTGCTGCGTATCGAAGAACTGTTGGGCGACCAGGCCCGCTTCCTGGGCGCCGCCGCACTGTCAGGTCGAGTCGGTGGCCGTCGCTAGCCCTGCCGCCGTCGACCCTCGCCGCCACGCGGTGAGGATTCTTCTCGTCGCGACCATCGTGACGGTCGTCTTGGCGTGGCAGCCGATTCACACCTTGGTGCAGCAGCAGGGTCAGATCAACAAGATCGCCTCGGCCATCGACACGCTGAACCGTCAACGGGCGGCCCTTGAGGAACAGAGTCGAGCGCTCGAAAACCCCGACGCGATTGCGGCCCTCGCCCGTCAGCAATACCAGTTGGTTCGTGAGAATCAGCAACTGGTACAGGTCTTGCCGAACGCTAAGGCCGGTGTGAACGGCATCGATGCGGCCGACCCGGCCAACGACCCCCTCGTTTCACCAACCAACGTGATGTCCCTTACGCCCCATCAGGGCCTCGGCAAAGTCTCCGGACTGCAGGGTGGTGGCTACTGGAGTCGGTTGCGCCACACGCTTGAGTTCTGGCGTTGACCACATTCATCGACGCTTCGGCCGCTGATGTGACCTACGTGCAAGAGGCACTAGGACGAGAGGCGGCTGGTCGATTCGCGGTAGTCGTCCGTCGCAAGACCGGCGAGCCCGTCGTTATTGAAAACGAACCCCATCTCCGTGACGGCACCCCGATGCCGACGTTGCTCTGGCTCCTCGATCCCGAAATTCACGACGCCGTGTCGCGCATTGAGAGCAACGGTGGGGTTCACCGTTTCGAACCGCTCGTTGACGAAGAGGAACTTCGCCGAACCCACGACGAGTACGAGGCACGCCGCAAGGCGGCCACGCTGAACACCACGGCGCCCCAGCCCAGTGGCGGTGTCGGTGGCACGCGAACGGGCATTAAGTGTCTGCACGCCCACGTGGCCAACCATCTGGCCGGCTTCGCCGATCCCGTGGGCACCCTCGTGGCACAAGAAATCGTGCTGCCCGAACTAATTATCGAGGACGTCCGTTGAAGCCCGTCGCCGTCATCGACTGCGGAACGAACTCCACCCGCGTCTTGATTGTCGACGCCGACGGACGCACGCTCGCCCGCGAGATGACGATTACCCGTCTCGGCGAAGGTGTGGCCCAGACCGGAGTCTTGAGTGATGCCGCGCTCGATCGCGTCTTTACCTGCCTCACCCGCTATCGAACCATCATGGATCGCTTCGGGGTGAGTGCGGGCAAGTTGGTCGCCACCTCCGCGGCCCGCGATGCCGCGAACGGTCCCGAGTTTCTCGCCCGCTGCGAGGCCATCACTGGTATTACGCCGGCGCTGTTATCGGGTGAAGAGGAAGCGACGGCCTCCTACATCGGGGCGACCGCTGACCTTCCGCCGTCGTCGCAGCCCGTCATGATTATCGACATCGGTGGTGGCTCGACCGAGCTGGCCTGTTGTGTGAACGACTCCTTGGTGGCCTTCTCGATGCAGCTGGGCTGTGTTCGCGTCTCGGAAGCGGCCTTTCACCAACCGACGGTGACGAGCGACGAGGCCGACGTGGCGCGTCTGATGATTGAACGCGAAATCGATCGCATGTTCGTGGCCGTCCCCGCCTTCACGGGTCTGATTGGCGCTGTTCGCCTCGTCGGCCTGGCCGGCACGGTGGCCACCATTGCGCAGATGGACGCCGGCATCAGCGAGTATGACCGCGACGCCGTGCACCACCGAACCATTCGTCGAAGTGACGTGCAGCGTTGGTACGAAACGTTGGCCGCCGAAACGGCGAGTGAGCGCCTCCGCCACGCCGGGATGGTGCCCGGACGCGAAGACGTTCTCGTGGGGGGACTGCTCGTTCTTGACGCCGTCATGGCTCGATTTGGAATTGAAGAGCTTCTCAGTTCAGAATGTGACATCTTGGATGGTGTCGCGGCACAGTTGCAGGATCGGGCGTAGAGGGGCAAAGTGGTGAGAGGGAGTGAGATCGGAAGCCGACCACGGCCCATGGCGCCCCTGGTGCTCCACGCGCGGCGCCTCGTCCTACGCACGATGACCGAGCACGACTATGACGGTTGGTACGAAGTTCGCCAGCGCTGCCAGGAGTGGCTCGTCAAGTGGGAGCCCCGTCCGGCCACCGCCCCGCACCTCGCCGAAGATCGCCGGAGTTTCAACAGTCGCTGCGCCATTCGTGAACGTGAACGTCAGATGGGCACCGGCATGGGATTCGGCATGTTCGTCGGCGGCCGCTTCGCCGGAGAAATTACGTTGTCCTCTATTCAGCGTGGTCCCGTGCAGTCCGGGTACATCGGCTACTGGATTGATGAAGCCCTCGCCGGTCAGGGCTATACCCCCGAGGCCGTCGTCACCGTTATGCAGTACGCCTTTGATGCGCTCGAACTGCACCGCGTGGAGATCAACATCATTCCTCGCAACGTCCCCTCAATTCGCGTGGCCGACAAGCTCCAACTCCGCATGGAGGGAATCGCCGAACGGTACATTCAGATTGACGGCGTCTGGGAAGACCACACGCGATACGCCATCACGTCCGAAGAGTGGCGCGAGCGCGCCCCGGAACTGGTTTCGAACTGGTTGCTGCCGAAGGCCTAGAGCGCTTCGAACTCACAGCCGCGGAGCTCGTCAATGGACATGAGCCCCATCTCACCACCACAGACCTTGGCGATACTGAGTGCGCCCGGAGCCCCGTCGCGGGGGAGGACCACAATGTCCAGCTCACCCTGGTGCGCCAAGACGACCCCTTGAATACGGGACTGCTTGCAGGCCGTGGCGACGGCGTCGCGATCGACGGCACCACGAGGCACCCGCACCACCACGGTGCGGTACGAGGTCTGCGGCACATCATGAATCTCCTTCAGCATGGACCAGGCGTGACGGCCCAGACTCACTGAAGATCCGGCCACGTCGTCCCACGTGACCTGGGTCGTGGCGATGGTGAGACCGAGACGGTTCGCGAGGTAGAGCCACTCGGCGTCGAAGGCAAACCCTTCGACCTGTCCAAAGATGGCGAAGAGGCGAATAATCGGCAGACGAAAGGCCTTGAAGCCACACTGCGTATCGCGAATCGTCGTCTTGGTCCAGTGGCGCACCAGGCGGTTGAACTGACTTCCGGCCACGGTGCGCAGCGCACTGTCGTACCGGATGACGCCGTCAATGGCTCGCGACCCCACGGCCATGTCGTGGCCACGTAGTGCGGCGAGGAGGGCCGGCATCTGACTGGGGTTGATGGCGGTATCGGCGTCGGTGATGATGACCTCGCGACCCAGGGCCACCGAGGCGCCGAGCTTGAGGGCCGCACCCTTCCCGGCGTTCTGCTCCATCTTGATAACGAGGGAGTGGGGGAGTGAGGCCAGCAGCTTGCTGGCGCGCAGTCCCGTGTCATCACTCGAGCCGTCGTCGACCACGATGACTTCGACCTCGTCACGACCGAGGACTTCGAGAATCGGTTCGAGGCGACGTAGACCCTCCTCGAGGCGCGAACCTTCGTTGTGAGCCGGAATGATGATGGAGAGGCGAATCGCCATAGCGGTCAATCCTACGGTCGCCCGGCTCCGATGAGTCCGTAGGTGAAGATCGGCGCGAGCGAGACGTTGGTACCGCGGTGGGCCGCAGCGATAATCGTGTTCAGACCCCACGGACCGGAACCGGCGTACATAACGACGTGGTCAATCTGATGGTCGTTGTCGAGGTTGTAATAAAAGAGCAGGTCGCCCGGTTGGATCTTGTTGAGGGGAATGTGACGCATGCCGTAGTACTGCGTAGCCGCAGTGCGGGGAATGCGATAGCCGGCCTGACGCCACGCCCACTGGGTGAGTCCCGAACAGTCAAAGCCGTACCGAGGTGACTCGCCACCCCAGACGTAGGGCGTGCCAATCACGCTCTTCGCCGCGGCCAGTGCGGCCATGCCCGCCTTAGAACCGGCGGCCGATCCGTTGACACCGGGCTTCTTTTTGATGGCGGCGATTACTTCGTTGGCCGCGGACTGGCCACCCACGGCCGCGGCGGCGGCGACGGCGGCGGCGACGGCCTTGGTGTCGCCACGCTTGGAGGCGGCCTTGGCGACGGCAATTTCGTAGTCAATGATCTGGCGCTTGAGTTTCTTGGTGACCAGTGCGAGTGTGGCGCGGGTGCTCTTCTCGTTGGCCGCATTCTGGGCGAGCAGGCTGCGAATATTCGCGGCCTCGACCGCCTTGGCGGCGCGCTTGTGCGTTTCACTCTGCAGCGAACTGTTCAGTGAGGCCTGCTGTTGCTTGAGGGAGTCGGCCAGGGAGTGGAGGTTGCCGAGGACTTGCTCTTCGTACTGCGTACGGGCGTCCGAGAGGCTGATGTCCTGTTGGAAGAGGGCGAGAAACTGTGCGTCGGCCGCCCCGTAGACGTAGGCGCGGACCGAGGCCGTCTTCATCGATTCCGAGGTAGTACCGAGTTGGCGACGCTTTTCGATGATCTGAACTCGTAGGTTGGCGAGCTCTCGGTCGAGTTGGCCGATGACGACTTTGGAGTTGTTGTACTTCTCGGCGAGCGCTTCGCTCAACTGCTCCTGCTTGGCCAGTTTGGCCGAGAGACTTTCGATGAGGGCCCGGGTCTGCTTGATCGTCAGGGCGTCCGCATGGCGGGCAGGGGCAACTACTAAGGGGAGGACGAGTGAGGCGACACCGACAAATACCCAGATTCGGGCCAGTGAAACCTTCCAGAGGCCGGTCACAACGAACAGGCTACCGGCGTACTCCTAAGAAATCAGGACAGGAAAGGGCATCGACGAATTCGTACGGGAGTTTTCTCTCGAGTTCTCACACCAGTTCTAGAGGTATTACGGTGGTGACGTCGTGTTGACGTGGGGGCGTAGCCCAATGGCAGAGGCAAGGCGCTTAAACCGCCTCCAGTGAGGGTTCGAGTCCCTCCGCCCCTACGTGAACCGCATTCGGTCGCTCTGGCCGGTCTTTAGTAGCCTGAAGCCGTGGCAAAGAGCAATTCAGGTAAATGGGTTAGTCGAGTCGGCGCAGCTGGTGGCGGTAAGGCCTACCAAAAGGCGCGACCAATGAACTACTACGGCGCGATCACCCTCATTGTCGTGCTCGGGCTCCTTTCAGTCATCTACTCGCGCTACGAGTATCAAAACCCCGCCAGCGCCGAGGCACCCGCCATTGGCACCACCTGGTTTGCGGCCTTCAACGGTGAAGCCTGTGGCACCACCATGCCGGCACTGGTTGCCGATGCCACCACCGCCACGAACGGTCTCACCGTTACCCAAAAGAACGTTCTCGTCATTTCACCAAAGGTTGCCGCAGAGGCGGGCCGTAACGCCACGCTGGCCAAGTTCATGGTCCAGCATGCCGATTTGAGTTACGTGAACAACACGGTCAAGTTTCCCGTTCCCACCGAGTGGATTACCTCGCCGGCTACGTACAAGGACGGTTCGAAGTGCCCCAAGGGCTCGAAGTACGCCGGCCAGGTCGGACACTTCGGCATCGCCTACTGGTCGCAGTTCGGCCAAAAGGATCCCGTCATCACGACCGATCCCGCATCGGTCAAGTTCACCGACTTGATGCGCATCACCTTCTTTTTTGAGCCCGACGGCGTCAAGCCCGGCGAGCCCAGCACGGAGACCCTGGCCTACATGGTCCAGCTCCAGCAGGCCACCAACGGTTCCGG
>CANBVQ010000010.1 GCA_947372925.1 Acidimicrobiaceae bacterium | reverse complement strand
GCCTCGCCCTTAACGCGGCCAAAGAGACCAGCCTTAGGCTCTTCGAGTACTTCGACATCGGCGTCACTGGCGCCTACTCCGAGGATCTGGAGGGCACGCTTGGTGGCCTCTTCTAATGATTTTCCTGTGGTTTCTACCCAATCCATGGGCTATCGTTCCTTTCGCTGACGCTTCGACTTGGAGCGGTTTGCTTGAGACTTGAGGGTTTTGGCCTCAGCCTCAGTTACTGCACTCTTTTCGGGTGACTTATCGCGGCCTGGAATTTGCCGCTCCTTCGCCTTACCCGGATCCGAGACACCTATTCGGAACATGATGTCCTGAGTGGCGATTCGAATCACTGTGGACACAACCATGTAGAGCACCACGGCTGCGGGAATGATGAAGTAGAAGTAGGCGAACAAGATTGGCATCAGCTTCTGGATGCGCTGCTGCTGTGACGGCATCTCCTGTCCCGACTTCTTGTTGCGGTTGTTGATCTGGGCCATCTGGAAGTATTGGAGACCGACGGCCAATGCCACCATTACAAAGAATGGAATTGCTGCAAATAGCGTTGCGTGATGGTCAAGTGGCTTAAGGGCCATGTCCATGCCAAAAACGTCAATCTTGCCCTTAGATGCAAGCAAATCTAGATACATTCTCGACGTCTCGGGAATGTGCTTGGGCTTCACGTCGGAAAGGCCCCGGATGACGGAGTACAAGATGAAGAGGAAAGGGGCCTGGGCCAGCACTGGGAAGCAACTGCTGAGAGGATTGGTGCCGTGCTCTTTGTAGAGACGCATCATCTCTTCGTTCATCTGGGCGCGGTGTTCGGGGCCCTTGTACTTCTGCTGCAGCTTCTTCAGTTCTGGCTGCAGTGCCTGCATGGCCATCATTGAGCGGGTGCTCTTCACCGTTAAGGGTGTCAAAACACCCATAATGAAGATGGTTAGCAGGGAGATCGCGACCCCGTAGTTGGGGATGATCTGGTAGAACTGGGCCAAAAGCCACCCAAACAGCCTGAAAATAGGGCTGAAAAAGTCGCTAACGGACTTTACGATGCCTGAAGAAGCTGCGAAAATCATTGAACTTCGCTCCGTTTCGGTAGGGGAACAAGGTCCACGCCATGTGAACCAAAGGGATTACAGCGCAAAATACGACGTGTCGCCAGGTAGCTACCGCGTAGTGCACCGTGGGTTTCGACCGCCTCGATGGCGTAGGTCGAACAGGTGGGGTAGTAGCGACAGGGGCTCGGCCGGCCGGCGGCGAGGTGTTGGTAACCACGCACCAGAGTCCGCAGGCCCCGGGCGACACCGCCCAGCTCAGGTGCCGGGGAGTCCATCGAGGGCTCGGTTGAGATGAGTTCGGAGATCGTCATAAGAAAGTAGATCGGTGCCAATACCGCACTTGATCAGGTAAGTTCCGGGTTGCAGCGGGGTAGCACGCTCCATAATGAGGGATCGTAGGCGCCGGCGGATTCGATTCCGAACCACCGCATTACCCACGTGCCGCCCAATGGCGTAGGCCACTGCTGCCGGTTGTGGTGAAGCTACGAATGACAGCCGGAGCGGCCCACTTTTACCCCGGTAATCAGGGGTTTTAAAGGCTGCAAACTGCCGACGGAGCTGAACCCGTTCCGGCACACCCAGACTAAACCGTCAGCTCGTGGCGGCCCTTGTCGCGGCGTGCCTTAAGGATGGCACGGCCAGCCTTAGTGCTCATGCGGGCACGGAAACCGTGGGTACGCTGGCGCTTTCGCTTGTTTGGTTGGTAAGTACGCTTCACAAAAACCTCTATTCGATCTTGGGCGACCAGTACCTGTGCTGACCCCGGGGGTCGGGCACCGATGCCACGAAGGACAGTCTACCCCACCACTGGCCCGTCTTCTGGCGCGTTCGTTCCGAAGGGTGTAGCGTGACCGTTCCAAAGGAGCAAAATGCGCCTGGAGCAGTCCCTCGGGCCTGTTGATAACTTAATTTTGATCGTCGTTGGAGGACAGGGTGTTAGAGGGACCGGAGGTGTACCAAGAATGGCGACAAGCCGTTCAAAATAAGGTTCCCGCCCCTACCTGGAACGCCACACTCAGCGCAATCAAGTTTGTGGATTACGGACAAAGCGTCCTGTCGATTGGTGTTCCGAGCCAAGTGCAGTCCAACCAGATCAATAGTCGCCATCTGCCGCTTCTCGAGCAGGAGTTGCGGACCATTGTTGGGCCTCAGGGTTCGATTCGCATCACCATTGATGACGGGTTCGACTCGCTGGTGACTATCGCGCCGCCCGTCGCCACCACCACACCCGTGGCAACCTTCACACCTTCTTCACCCTCGGTCGGTCGCGGTCAGAGCCTCGACCCCCGCATGACCTTTGAGACCTTCGTGACCGGTGGCTCCAACCGCATGGCTAAGGCCGCGGCCGAATCGGCCGCCGAGCGCCCCGGCCGGGAGTACAACCCCCTGTTTATCTACGGAAAGTCCGGGTTGGGTAAGACCCACTTGCTCCACGCCATTGGTAACTACGTACAGCGCCACTGGCCCGAAAAAGAAGTGCTCTACGTAACTACCGAGACGTTTCTTAATGACTTCATTCGCTCCGTCCGAGAACAGAGCCAGATTGCCCTCCACGAGCGCTATCGCTCAGTCGACGTCCTGCTTATTGACGACATTCAATTCATGATTCCCCGCGGTGAAGGTTTTCACGAAAACGTCTTTCACACCTTCAATACGCTCCACGGCGCCGGCAAGCAGATCGTCTTGACCTCCGACCAGTCGCCCCGGGATATGGACAAGCTGCAAGAGCGGCTCCGGTCACGTCTCCTGCAGGGCCTGATCGTGGAGGTGGGCCAGCCCGACCTCGAAACCCGGATCGCCATCCTGCAAATGAAGGCCGAGCGTGAGAATGTCGTCATTCCAAACGACGTCATTGAATACATTGCCAATCGCGTTCGTGACTCGATTCGTGAGCTTGAGGGCTCCATCACCATGCTGCGCGCGCACTCCCAGCTGGCCGAAGAGAAGATCACCTTGGAATTCGCCAAGAGCCACCTCGGTGGCCTCGGGCGGGACCAGATGGTCCTGAAGCCCCAACACATAATCGATACGGTGGCCAGCCATTTTGGCTATTCCGCCTTGGAATTAAGGGGTCCTCGCCGTATTCGGCCCTTGACACACGCCCGCCACATCGCCATGTATCTCGTACGTGAGATGTTGCCCCAATCTTCATACCCAGTGATTGCCAAGGAATTTGGTGACCGCAACCACACATCGATCATCAGTGCGGTCGAGAAGATCAAGGGTGAAATGGTTTCTGACCGGGAACTAGCCCAGGTCATCATTGGGCTCACCAATGAAATCACCAATTCAATCGACTAGGAAAGTAGGGGGACAAAGCTGCGGAGAACTTGTGGATGGGCTGGGAATAACTGCCTAGTAATCCACATCAAGTGAGACTTAGGAGATGAGGGTTGAAAGAGTTAGACACACCGGTGTCACTTTTGAGCCTCATACTTGAACCAGCCTTATCAGGAGAATCGGAAAATAACCCGCAATCCACAGGGCTACTACTACTAAGTACTTCTTATTAGACAAAATCCCCATAGCCTCAGTCCCAAGGAAGGGAACGACATGAAGTTCAAATCAGAGAAGGATGTCTTCGTCGAAGCGCTCGCCACCGCGAGTCGCGTCGTTGGCCGGACCTCCGGTGCCACCCAGGGAATCCTTTTGGCGCTCACCGGTAACCAACTAACAGTCACCGGTACTGATCTCGACACCACGGCCCGAGTGAGTCTCGACGTGATTGGTCACGAAGACGGCGCCGTTGTTGTTCCTGCTCGTCTCCTCGTTGATGCCGTCCGCCTTTTGGACGCCGGCGCAGTAACCGTTGAGTCCAAAGACGACAAAGTCGAAGTCAAGCTCGGCAAGGCGAACTACTCGTTGCGCACGTACGCCCTCGTGGACTTTCCGAAGTTGCCCCAAGTTCCAGCGGCCGCGGCCCAACTCGCTGCACTGGATTTCATCGAAGGCCTTAGCCAAGTTGTTCGGGCTTCGTCGAATGACGACGCACGTCCCTTGTTGACGGGCGTGCTCTTTACTAATGAAGGTGGCACTGTTCGTATGGTCGCCACCGACTCGTACCGACTCGCGGTTCGTGACCTCATGAGTTCACAGAAGTTGCCGACCGATGATGATCTACTGATTCCCTCACGTGCACTTTCTGAACTGCAGCGCGCCGCATCCAACCTGCCAGTCGATAGCACCATTGGTGTCGCTGTCTCGGATGCCGAAGTCACCTTCGTCGCGGGAAATACGAGCATCTCCACGCGGTTGATCGACGGAAACTACCCCGACTACCGCCCGCTGATTCCGCCGAACTACCCCAACCAACTCCGCGTTGGTAAGGACACGTTCCTCAGTTCGCTCAAGCGAATGAAGGTGTTGGCTAAAGACCCCACCTCATCTGTGCGACTCACGATGAACGATCGAAGCATCGACATCACAACGCAGAGCGCCGACCAGGGTGTAGTGGTGGACAGCGTTGACGCTGACTACAACGGCGAAGAGATCACCATCGCCTTTAACCCCTCGTACCTCATGGAGGGTGTCGAGGCCGTTCCCGGCGATGAAGTCATCTTGGAGATGACTGATGCCAGTCGCGCCGCCATGTTGCACGGGGTGGAGGACACGAACTTCCGTTACCTCCTCATGCCCGTCCGCGTTCAGTAATCCGCGCCACTTCGGTGGGTCTCGTTGAACTCCAACTGACGAACTTTCGGGTTTTTGAAAGTCGTCACGTCACGCCCCCGGCCGATGCGGTAACTGTCTTTCTGTCGCCCAACGGCACCGGAAAGACTTCCATTCTCGAGGCCGTTTTCGCTCTGGCGACCGGTGGTTCGTTTCGAACGACGTCGGCGAGTGACCTACTGCGCACGGGATCTGACGCCGCCTCGGTCCACGGCCTGGCCTTCCAGGGCACTCGGCGACTGGACATGAAGCTCCAGTTAAAGCGTGGCGCCCGCAACGTCACAAAACGGCTCACCATTAACGAGCAGCGACCCCAGACGTACGCCGATATCTACGACGTCTTTCCCGTAACCATCTTCACCCCCGAAGGTGTCGACATGGTTCGCCGTGAGCCGAGCGGCCGCCGCGATTTTCTCACCCGGCTCATCGTGAATCTCGACCCTCGTACCAGTGACGTTGTGGAACGATTCGAACGGGTACTGCGTCAGCGCAATGCCCTCCTTAAATCCCTTGGCGGGGAAATGCCTACCGCGATGCAGCGCGACGAGTTGGACATCTGGACCTCAGAGTTCGTGGAGGTGAGCGAACTGCTCGTTGGGGCGAGAGAAAAGGTGTTGACCCCACTCGCCGAACTCACCGCGTCCTACTACGAAGAAATTGCCGGTGGTAGTGGTGACGTGGGGCTCGCGTACGAACGATCGTGGGCCGGTGAGCTGGCCTCTTCGCTGGACGAAGCATTTCGAGACGATCGCTACCGGGGTCACACGACGGTCGGACCGCACCGAGATGACATCCGCATCACGCTCGACCAGCGAGACGCCCGACGCCAGGCCAGTCAGGGCGAACAGCGCAGCGTGGCCCTCTCGATGCTGCTCGCCGGTGACGCCCTCGTGCGCCGGGAGCGCGACATCTCGCCGCTGCTGATGCTCGACGACGTCTTCAGTGAGCTCGACCCCATTCGTTGTTCCCGACTCTTACACCTACTCCCATCAGGACAAACGCTAGTAACGACGGCCTCGCCGCTCCCACAAGAGCTACTCCCCGCCGTCATCATTGATCTTTCGAAGGGGGAGTAGTGGCCAAGCGATCCAGTGAACCAGAAAAGCTCGGGCAGACCCTCCGGGGGCTGATCGGTCGTTTTCAACACGTCGACTTATCGGTGATGGAAACAATCCTGTTGCGGTGGCCCGATCTTGTTGGGGGAGTCCTCGCCGAACGATGCCACCCCGAAGTGGTTCGAGATGGTGTGCTCCACATCCGCGTTCCGACGGGTGCCTACGCCCAGAAGTTGAGTCACGAAGAGCAGCGAATCGTGGCCGCCCTGAGCGATCTCGGGCCGTCCGCTCCCACTGGAATTCAGTGCGTCGTCCGCGGATAATTCTCTCAAAAAACTTGGCCTAACCGACCATTAGGACCACCGTTTGTCACACGCCAACCGGTAGGATTTAGAGCAGTCCGAACCCCATTGGTGTGCGGGCTCGCGTGAGAGTTTTTTGTCGAAAGGAATGTTTCGTGGCCGAAAAGACCAAGGGGTCCGCTAGCTACGGAGCGAGCGACATCACCGTCCTCGAAGGCCTCGAACCAGTACGCGTTCGACCTGGCATGTACATCGGATCGACTGGCCCCGCCGGTCTCCACCACTGCGTCTGGGAAATCGTTGACAATGCCGTTGACGAAGCCATGGCGGGGTACTGCACTCGCATTGACGTGACCTTGATGGCCGACGGTGGTTGTCAGGTCAGCGACGACGGCCGCGGAATCCCGGTCGATGAGCACCCCTCCTATCCCGGCAAGTCAGCGGCAGAAATTGTGTACACCGTTCTGCACGCCGGTGGAAAGTTCGGCGGCGGGGGATACAAGGTCTCCGGTGGTCTGCACGGCGTCGGCGCCTCGGTCGTCAATGCCCTCTCCACCTCACTGAAGGTCGAAGTGGACCGCAATGGTGACCACCACGTCCTCCAGTTCCTCGATGGCGGTAAGCCTCAGGGCAAGATCAAGATCACTGGCTCCGCGCCTCGCGGTCGCACCGGCACCACCGTCACCTTCTACCCCGACCCCACGATTTTCGAAGAGGTCGACTTCCGGGCGCAGACCGTCACGGAACGACTGCAGATCATGGCCTTCTTGAACAAGGGTCTCGAGATTCGCTTCACCGATGAGCGCAAGGGCCGCGAACAAAAAGAAGTCTTTAAGTACAACGGCGGAATCATCGACTACGTCCGCCACTTGAACTCCTCGAAGGAGTCCCTCTTTAAGAAGGTCGGCTACTTCGAACAGGCCGAAGAGACTCAAGAGGTCGAAGTGGCCTTCCAGTGGAACTCGGGTTACTACGAGAGCATTCACTCGTTCGCCAACGGTATCTCGACCACCGAAGGTGGAATGCACGAAGAGGGCTTCCGTAAGTCGGTGACCAACGTGGTGAACCGCTACGCCAAGAAGCGCAACCTGCTCAAGGAGAAGGACGAAAACCTTCTCGGCGAAGACATCCGCGAAGGTTTGACGTGCATCATCTCAGTTCGACTGGCCGACCCCCAGTTCGAAGGCCAGACCAAGGGCAAGCTCGGCAACGTCTCCATGCGTTCGCTCGTGGAGCGCGCAACGAACGAAAAAATGGCCGAGTGGATGGAAGAGAATCCCAAGGAAGCCGGCCAGATTGTTAGCAAGGCCATTCAGGCCGCCCGCGCTCGCATGGCTGCGCGACAGGCCCGCGATCTCACTCGCCGCAAGAGTGCTCTCGACGGGGCCGGACTCCCGGGCAAGCTCGTGGACTGCTCTTCGCGTGACGCACGTGAAACGGAACTCTTCATCGTGGAAGGTAACTCGGCCGGTGGTTCGGCCAAGGACGCCCGCGACCCTCGACTCCAGGCAATCCTGCCTATCCGCGGAAAGATTTTGAACGTAGAAAAGGCTCGCGCCGACAAGATTTTGAAGAACACCGAAATCCAGGCACTGATTTCGGCCATCGGTGCCGGAGTTGAAAACGACTTCGACGTTTCCAAGATTCGCTACGACAAGATCATCCTGCTGGCCGACGCCGATGTTGACGGCAGCCACATTCGTACGCTGCTGTTGACATTCTTCTTCCGTCAGATGAACTCGCTCGTTACCGAAGGTCACGTCTACGTGGCCCAGCCACCGCTGTACTCCACGCTGGTTGGTCGCGAGAAGGTCTACCTCAAGGACGACGCCGCGAAGGCCAAGTTCCTCGCCGAGAAGCCTGACCACAAGAACGACTTCCAGCGCCTTAAGGGTCTCGGTGAAATGGACTACGACGAACTGCGCGACACCACCATGGATCGCACCAAGCGCTCACTGTTGCAGATCACCGTGGACCAGGCGGCTCTGGCCGACGAAGTCTG
Organism: Acidimicrobiaceae bacterium; assembly: GCA_947372925.1. Taxonomy (GTDB): domain Bacteria; phylum Actinomycetota; class Acidimicrobiia; order Acidimicrobiales; family RAAP-2; genus RAAP-2. The sequence continues at coordinate 26,663 of CANBVQ010000010.1, read as the reverse complement.
CTCGATTCTCATGGGCGACGACGTCCCACAACGACGACACTTCATTCAAACGAACGCAAAGGATGTTCGCTTCCTAGACATCTAGGGGCGACGAAAGAACCATGGCTAAGAAAAACGACGACGCCACTCCCACTCCTTCCGACGAGACCTTCGGGTACATCGAGCCGGTAGAGATCAACTTCGAAATGGAGCGCTCCTTCCTGGAGTACTCCATGTCGGTCATTGTCTCGCGAGCTCTACCGGACGTCCGCGACGGCCTCAAGCCGGTGCACCGCCGAATTCTGTACTCCATGTTCGACCAGGGTCTCCGCCCAGACCGCCCGCACACCAAGTGCGCCAAGGTGGTCGGCGAAGTTATGGGTACGTATCACCCCCACGGTGACAGTGCGATCTACGACGCCCTCGTGCGTATGGTGCAGGACTTCGCCATGCGCCACCCCCTCATTGACGGCCACGGCAACTTCGGAGGTACCGGTCCCGACGAGGGCGCCGCCGCCATGCGTTACACCGAGTGTCGCCTCGCCCCGCTGGCCCTCGAGCTGTTGGATTCAATCGACGAAGACACGGTTGACTTCGAACCCAACTACGACAACACCTCGGCCCAGCCCACCGTTTTGCCCGCCCGTTACCCCAACTTGTTGGTCAACGGCTCGCAGGGTATCGCCGTTGGTATGGCGACCCGTATTCCCCCGCACAACTTGGGTGAAGTTATCGACGCCGTGCTGCACGTCCTCGAAAAGCCCGACGCTACGCCGGATGACTTGATGGCCCACGTGAAGGGTCCCGACTTTCCGACGGGAGCACAAATTCTCGGTCGCCAGGGAATCCTCGACGCGTACCGGACGGGTCGCGGCTCCATCAAGATGCGCGCCGTCGCCGAAATCGAAGAGACCAAGGGCGACACCCGAATCGTCGTTACGGAATTCCCTTACGAAGTATCAGTAGAGAATGTCGAAGAGAAGATTTACGACCTCGTTAAGTCGGGCGAGATTGATGGCATTGCCGCCGTGCAGAATGACTCGGCGAACCGTAAGTCTCGACTCGTCATTCGTCTGAAGCGTGACGCCAACGCCAACGTTGTGCTCAACAAGCTCTATAAGAACACCACGCTGCAGACGACGTTCGCCGTCAACATGCTGGCGCTGGTGGATGGCGTGCCCCGCACGCTGACGTTGTCCCAGGCGATTTCGCACTACGTCGACCACCAGATTGTGGTGATCACGCGCCGTACGCAGTTCCGACTCCGCAAGGCCCAAGCCCGCGCACACATCGTCGAAGGACTGCTCAAGGCCATCGACATGCTCGATGCCGTTATTGCCGCTATTCGCAGTTCGGACGACCGCCCCGCAGCGCGTATTGCGTTGATGGCCGCACCATTTGAGTTCAGCGAAGAGCAGGCCAACCACATCTTGGACATGACGCTCGGCCGTTTGACCAAGCTGGGTCGCAATGAGCTTGAAGAAGAGATGAAGAAGCTTCGCGAGACCATTGCGGAACTCGAATCAATTCTCGCGAGTGACACGAAGCTTCGTGGAGTCATCCGCGATGAGATCACGGTCATTCGTAACAAGTTCGCCAACGATCGCCGCACGGCCATTGTGAATGACCCAGGCGAATTGGGCATGGAAGACTTGATTGACGACGAGAACATCGTCATCACGTTGACCAAGTCGGGTTACGTAAAGTCAGTCGCGGCAGACGCCTTTAAGTCGCAGGGCCGCGGAGGCCGCGGCGTTACGGCCGCCAAGTTGAAGGACGAGGACTTCGTTGACCAGATAGTTAACACGTCGTCTCACGCCTATCTCTTGATGTTCTCCAACCGTGGGCGCGTCTTCCGTCTCCGCGGTCACGAGATCCCCATGAAGGAGCGTCAGGCCAAGGGAACGGCCATCGTTAACTTGCTCAACTTGCAGCCCAACGAGACAATCCAGGCCATCGTGTCAACGGAAGACTTCCCCGAAGACCAATTCCTGTTGTTCGCCACGGCGAACGGCACGGTGAAGAAGACGGCTTTCTCCGAGTACGACAAGTCTCGCCGCGAAGGTTGGATCGCCATCAAGCTTCGTGACGACGACGAAGTAGTGCGCGTGATCTCGGTGAAGGAGGGCGACGACGTCATGCTCGTTACCTATCGCGGAACGGCCATTCGTTTCGCCGCCGACGAGGCGCGTTCCATGGGTCGTGACTCGACCGGTGTTCGCGGTATCAAGTTGCGCGGTGACGACAAGGTCATTTCACTCGACACCGTTCGCAGCGACGCCGATCTCTTCTGTGTCACCGACGCCGGGTTCGGCAAGCGCGTCAAGGTGGAGCGCTTCACCACACAGGGCCGTGGCGGTATGGGCGTGCGGGCTATCAAGCTCACCGCTGCTCGCGGACACGTGGCCGCAGCCTTCATGGTGACTATCAAGGACGAACTCCTGTTGGCCTCATCGGGTGGTGTGATGATTCGGACCCCCGCACGCGAAGTCTCTTCGCAGGGCCGTGACGCAACGGGTGTTCGAGTGATGAATCTTGACGAAGGACACGTCGTCGCCACGGCTGCTGCCGTGCCCTTTGAAGAGGACGAGGCTTAGGCCAGTTCTTTTTGACGTCGGGCCCAGGCCCGTTCCATCACGGAGAGAATTTCATCGGCGCCCTGGGCGCCCATGACCATAAATCGTCCGTCAATCAAGATGCTGGGCACACCGGTGATTCCGAGTTCGTTGGCGTCGAGTTCGTCCTGTCGGACTTCGTCGGCGAAACGGTCGGACTCGAGCGTGACGACTGCGTCGGCTACGCCGACCTCATTGGCGAGGGCCACGAGGAGGTCGCGATCGGCCGGCCGGCCCCCTTCGCAGAAGTAGGACTGAAAGAGCCGCTCGATCATGGCGTCCTGAAGACCCTGGCTGGTGGCCAGCGCAATTAGTCGATGGGCGTTAAAGGTATTTGAAGGCTGGCACTGATCGAGACGCCACGTCATGCCGAGGCGCGCGGCCGACGCCTCCATCCGTTGGTTCTGGGTGGCGGCCTGCTCCACGGTCATGCCGTACTTCTTACTGAGGAGTTCGGCCAGCGAGTGCGAGTAGTGCTCCGGAGCGCGAACGTCGAGTTCGAAGGCCCGGTGATGAATCTCCACCGTGATGGTGGGATCGAATTGGCTCACCGCGAGTTCGAGCTGACGCTTGCCGAGATAACAGAAGGGGCAGACGACGTCGCCCCAAACATCGATACGAAGTACAGTGCTCATCCCACCATCGTGACACAGTCGCCGGCGAGATAGGGCAGAATGGAGTCATGACAATGCGTGAAATGACGGCCACCGAAGCCACCGCGTTGCTACGTCCTGTTGACACCGTGGGTCTTGGACTCGGTCCCGCCAACCCCCACACCATGCTTCGAGCGATGTCGGAGCGCAAGGACTGGGAGCAGCTCACTATTGGTGGGGCGCTCATTCTCGGCCTCTTTGATCTCTTCACGCACCCCAACGTGGCCTATCGCGCGGGCTTCTTCGGTCCGGCCGAGCGGTACTACCGCAGTGTCGGTGGCAACGTTGAGCACGTCCCGGCCGGCTTCCGCCAGTTCGCACCGATTCTTCGACGCTTGGCTCCACGCGTGATGATGGTCCAGGCCACCCCACCCGACCAGCACGGATTCTGCAGCCTTTCTCTGCACTGTGGTGCGACCCTGGATGAACTCCGGGCCGCTGGCGCCGACCCCGATCGCCTCCTGATTGTGGAGACCTCCCCACATCTGCCCTGGACTTCGGGAATTCCCGGCATGGAGAATCGACTCTCGGTTAACGAGATTGACGTTCTCGTCCGCGGCGAGGAAGTGCCGTTCGAGCTCCCAGGTGAAGCACCCACTGAAGCCGACCTGGCGATTGCCCAACACACGCTGCCCTACATCACCGCTAACGCGACACTCCAAACCGGCATCGGGGCGATTCCCAACACGGTGGCCGAAGCACTCGCGAAGCGCGTGGGCGGTGAGTACGGCATTCACTCCGAGATGTTTACCGACGGCCTTTGGAAATTGCAGGCTTCGGGCAAAGTCACTAATGCTCATAAGGGCATCTACGACGGCTTCTCCCTGACGACGTTCGCACTCGGTTCCAAGGGACTCTACGAGTGGCTCCACGAGAACCGTGACGTTCGCTTTGCTCCGGTCTCAGTTGTGAACGACCCCACTATCATTGGACAGAACCGGAATTTTGTTTCCATCAACGGTGCCATCTCCGTCGATCTCTACGGTCAAGTGGTGGCCGACTCGGTCGCCGGGGCCCAGGTCTCGGGAGTCGGTGGTCACGAGGACTTCGTGGCCGGCGCCGATCTCTCGCTCGACGATGTCTCTTTGATTTGCCTTCGTTCCACTATTGAAGTGAACGGAGAGACGGTGAGCCGCATCGCGGCCCAACTACCCCTCGGCTCAGTTGTGGCGACCCCTCGTCACCACACTGCGGTCATCGTCACGGAGTTCGGCGCCGCCGATCTGCGTGGGGCTACCGTTCGAGAGAGAGCCCACTTGTTGGCCGATATTGCCCACCCCCAGTTCCGAGACGAGCTCCGCGCCGCTGCCGAAGTTATTGCCCGCTAATGCTCATAGTTCGAGATCTCGCAATTGAAATTGGTACTCGCCGTATCCTGACGCCCACCCACCTGACCATTGGTGAGGGGGAGAAGGTCGGCATCGTCGGACGTAACGGCGCGGGCAAGTCGACCATCCTGTCCGTCCTACTCAGCGAAGGCGGCGAACACCTTCGAGTGGAAGGCACCGTGCAGCGCTTTGGGTCATGGGCCCACCTGCCCCAAGAACCAGTGCCCGGCGGACTGGGCGTGGAGCCAATTGGTCTGTCCCACATCCTCTCGGCGCGCGGTCTCGACAAGCTCGACGCCGATATGCACACGGCCCGCCACGCGATGGCCGCCGATCCCTCGAGCGAAAACATCGAAGCCTTCACCAACATTGAAGAGCGCTTCCGTGACCTCGGTGGCTACGAGGCCGAATCCGAAGTGGCCCGCCTCGCGGCCGGTCTCGGTCTCGAGGAGGAGTATCTCCTCGAAGACCTCTCCTCGCTTTCCGGAGGACAACGACGCCGCGTGGACCTCATGCGCGTGCTCTACGAACAGCCCGAAACGATGGTGCTGGACGAACCAACCAACCACCTCGACAAGGCGGCCAAGCGTTGGCTGTTTGACGAATTGGAAAAGTTCCCTGGCACCGTGCTCGTTATCAGTCACGACCTGCCCCTCTTAGACAAGGCCATCGACCGCGTGCTCTCACTGCGTGAGGGTCGCCTGCGCGAGTACAAGGGCAACTACACCAAGTTTCTCGAGCAAGAAGAAGTGACCATCGCCAGTGAAGAGAAGCTGGCCAGCCGCCAGGACGCCGACATCGAACGGTTGTCGCAGTTGGCCAACTCCATGCGAGGCCAGACCGAAAAGCGGGCTCGCCTCGCCAAGGTTTTGGATAATCGAGTTGATCGACTGAAGGACAACCGTGTGGAAGTCACCCAGCGCGAGCGCAAGGTGAAGTTCAAGTTGCCCACGCCGCCTCGCAGCGGTGACGTGCCACTCACGGCGTCGGGCATCTCTGTTCGCTACGGCGACACGCAGATTTTGAAGGACACCAGTTTCATTACCAAGCGTGGGGATCGAATCTTGATTGTCGGTCGCAACGGTGCCGGCAAGAGCTCCCTCCTGCGCTGTCTCGCGGAGGCCCAGGTCGCCACGTCGGGATCGGTGAAGCTCGGCGCCAATGTGGTGCGAGGCTATTTCGCCCAGGAACACGAAAACCTGGACCCCAACAAGACGGTGCTGGCCCACTTAGATAACGCCACCGTCGAGACGGAAGTGCAGCGACGCGCGCTCCTCGGTGCCTTCGGCCTCAAGGGATCGGCCGCATTACAAACACCCGACACGTTGTCGGGTGGTGAACGGGCCAAATTGGCGCTGGCCATGTTGGCCGCCTCGGAGGCCAACCTCTTGATTTTGGACGAACCGACCAACAACCTGGACCCCCGTTCGGTTGAAGCGGTGGGGGAGATGCTCAATGGCTGGAGTGGCACCATCATCGCCGTTTCCCACGAACGAGCATTCGTCGAGGCGCTCGACCCCACCCACGCCGTCTTGCTGCCGGAGGAGTATTTCGATCTCTGGCGCGAGGACTACATGGACATGGTCGAACAGCGCTAGGGATATCCCTCGGGTGTGACGAGTGTTGCGACCGAAGTGAGTTTCGCCTACAGTCCTAGCCCTATGAAAATTCTCGTTATTGGTGGCACATCCTTTGTTGGTCGAGGCATTGCGTTGGCGGCGCACGAGCGCGGACATGACGTCACCGTCTTTAATCGTGGGGAGACGCCCACCGATCTGCCGGAAGCCATTCACCGCCTGGTGGGGAATCGTCAGAGTGATCTCTCGGCTCTGTCGGATCTCACCTTTGATGCCACCATCGACGCCATTGCCTACCAGCGCCGCGACGTCGAACTACTCCACGCCGCTATGGGCGCACGAGTCGGGTACTACCTCCAGATCTCGTCCATCTCCGCCTACCAAGATCCCCAGTCCGATCAGGCCGACGAGAGCACGCCTCGTCTCGCGCTCGGTGACGTCGATCCCAACGCCGACGTCACGGCGGCCACGTATGGCGTTCTCAAGGCCGAGTGTGAGCGGGCCGCCGAAGAACTATTCGGTTCGAACATTGGCATACTGCGCCCGACCTTCGTGATCGGTGGTCACGACAAGACCTTCCGCTTTCCCTACTGGGTCGCCCGTATTCAACAGGGTGGCCGCGTGGCATTCCCCGGACCGCGTGCGAACTCCCTGCAGTGGATTGACGCTCGCGACCTCGGAACGTTCGCGGTGCTCCTTACCGAGCAGCGCTTCGCCGGCGCGGTACACGCCTTGGGTAGTTCGCCGGCCTTGAGCTTTGGCGAAACTCTCGAGCGCATTGCGACTCACGTGGCCCCCAAGGGCACGACGCTGGTCGAGGTCGACCCCAAACATCTTGAAGACTCTGCCTGGTACGCGAAGTTTCCGCTTTGGACGGGCACCTCGAGTGAAACGGCCCTCAATATGAGCAACGCCAAGGCGCTCTCATTAGGCCTAACTCTGCGAACGCTGGAAGAGAGTGTTGACGACACCGCCGCCTGGTTTGGGACTCGTGAGTGGCCCGGACATTGGCTGAGTTCGGCCGACGAAGCGGCCCTGCTCGACGAGGCGTAGGGCCCACTGAATCGCGTGTATCACGCGTGATACACTTACTTCATGAGCGAGGTAACGATTAGAGAGTTGCGTAATCATGGCGGCGATGTCGTCAATCGTGTGTCACGAGGCGAATCCCTTGTTGTAACGCGAGATGGAACGCCGGTAGCTGAGTTACGGCCGCTAATGCGCCAAGGGGTGACCGCCGAAACCCTTCTAGAACGATGGCGGCACCTTCCTCGCCTTGATGGCGAAAAACTGCGCGATGACATCGATCAGATAGTGGACCCAGCATTATGAAAGAGAACCGAGCCACTCACGGGATTCTCGACACTTCTACGGTAATCCTCCTACCCAGGATTACGACTCCCGAAAAGCTGCCCGAGATTCCCTTAATTTCCTCAATTACTTTGGCGGAGTTGTCCGTTGGCCCCTTGGCCACCAATGATGAGAAGGAGCGGTCTGCACGTCTGGCGCACTTGCAACAAGCGGAAGCCGATTTTGAGCCCCTTGCTTTTGATGCGGCCGCAGCGAGAGCGTTTGGACGTGTTGCTTCATCGCTCCGCCAAAGGGGAAGGAAGCCAACAGCCCGTGCATACGATGCCCTCATTGCGGCAACGGCATTGAGTAATGACCTTCCGATCTATACGTGCAATCCTCGAGACTTTGAAGGCATCGACAATCTCATCGTCATTGCTGTGCCTCATCCGGATCACCGCTGAACACCCACTCCCCTGACTACTTTTGTTCTGTGGCTACATCAATCCTTCATCTTTCGATACCGGTTCGAAGTCTCCCCGAAGCACGTGATTTCTATCTAGGTGCACTCGGCTGTCGCCTGGGTCGAGAGACTGCGGAATGGTGCGATGTCTGGTTCTTCGGCCTGCAACTGACATTGCAGGAACGTCCCGAGGAAATTCGCTCTCCTGACGAACAGGGCGTGTTGCACTTTGGCGTAGTCCTTCCGGACGAGTCGGAGTTCCGTGACGTGGTAGCCAGGGCGACGAAGTTTGGCGTTACGTGGATTACTGCTCCGAAGCTGCATGATGACCCCCGACTCAGTGGCAAATTGGGCGGGAAGATGGCTGATCCCAGTGGGAATGTCATCGAAATCAAGTGGTACCGCGATCCCGCAGAATTTCTTGCTTAGTGGCTAGCCGCCGGGGCGGCAACGATGGTGTGGTGGGCGAGGCGGGACTTGAACCCGCACATCCTTTCGAATACTGGCACCTGAAGCCAGCGCGTCTGCCATTTCGCCACTCGCCCGAATGGAGTATCACTTTACTTCTATTTCTAAAGGCTCCAAATTGCCGGCACGAAATAGGCAAACGACACCGGTACGCTTAAGGGGTATGGCACTTAAGAACGTAGAAAGTCGGCTGGAGCGCCTCTTCGACCGTACCTTTGCGAAGGGGCTGCGCTCACACGTCCAGCCCATTGAGATCGCTCAGCGCATTGCACGAGAGCTCGATCTCGCGGCTCGTATCGGTCCCAGTTCGACAATGGCGCCAAATGACATTCGAATCTTCTTGTCGGCCGAGGACACCCCCCGGTTCCACGGCTTTGAGCAGTCCACCATTGACGAATTGGCCTCCTCGGTGCGTGAACACGCCCTCCAAGAGGGCTACGACTTCGTCGGCCCGGTCTCAGTGCAGATCTTCGAGGACACGTCACTCACCATGGGCCAGCTCGGCATTCGAGTGAATTTTGTTTCGGGGCGCCCCCAGCCCAAATTGGTCAGCATGAACGGCGGCCAGTACAACCTCAGTGAGCGCCCCCAGGTCATTGGCCGCACGGCGGAGTGCGACATTATGGTGGCGGACCCCAATGTTTCTCGGCGCCACGCTGAAATCTGGTCCACCCCCGACGGCGTGGGCCTTCGGGACCTGGGCTCTACCAACGGGACTCTGGTCAACGGCCGGCGCATCGAATCGGTGCTCGTGACGCCTCACGACGAGATCTCCTTTGGTTCACAGGTTTTCCGGATTGAGTTGGCCTAACTTGCTGGTTGCGGCGTCGGCCTACGCCACGATTGTTCGGCCTCTCCAAATCCTCGTCCTCCTGGGCGTAATTCTCTTTTTCGTGCGCGTCCTTTCCATTGCCACCGAGGAGATGCGCCCGCCCAAGGAAGAGTCTGGTCGTCGTCAACGCCGCCGGCCGCTGACCCTCTCCTTCATGGAGCCCGAGGCCCAGGCCGGCGAGCGGATTGAGGTTTCGAATCCCGTGGTGTTGGGTCGGGGGGCTCCGAGCGACATCATCCTTGATGACACCTTTTTGTCAACGCAGCACGCCCGTTTCTCAGTCGATGGCGGCGACCTCTTCATTGAAGATCTCGGCTCTCGCAACGGTTCTTACGTCAATGCCGAACCGGTGATCCACCGCACCCAACTCTTGAAGGGTGACGTGATTCAAATCGGCAACGTGATTTTGGAAGTTGTCCGATGACTACCTGGCGCTGCGCCACAGCCACGAATGTCGGTCTCGTTCGCGAGGCGAATGAAGACGCCGTAGCGGCCACCGATCGCATGGTCGTGGTGGCCGATGGCATGGGTGGTCACGCCGCTGGCGAAGTGGCGTCCGAGCTCGCCGTGTCGGTCTTTGCTCGAGCGATAACCAGCGAGCCTTCAGTCGCTGAACTCAATACCGCTCTCCACGTTGTCAATCAGGCCATTTTGGACGACGCGCTCGCCCACCCCGAGCGCGCCGGTATGGGCACCACGCTGACGGCCATCGTGCCGGTTAGCTACGAAGACGGTGAGGCGCTCGCCTGGGTCAACATCGGTGACTCTCGCCTCTATCAACTTCGGGACGGGGCGATTCGTCAGGTGACTGAAGACCACAGCGTGGCTGAAGAGTGGGTGCGCGAAGGTCGTATTTCTAAGGAAGAAGCGGCCGTCCACCCCCGCCGCCACCAACTGACGCGGGTATTAGGTATGGCCGATGCACTCGACGGCGACACCGGCGTGCTTTCCGTGAAGGTTGGCGATCGTCTACTGCTCTGTAGTGACGGTCTGACGAATGAAGTGAGCGACACCGAGTTGGCCGAACTCGCATCGAGCCCGATTGGCCTCGATGATGCCGTGGCCTCGCTCGTAGCGCGAGCCTGCGCCAACGGTGGCCACGACAACATCACCGTGGCCCTGCTCGAGGTGGAATCAGTCTCGGTAGCTGTCCCGGAAATTGCGGTGACGCCCTCGAGCGTGCGGACGTTTCCGGCCAGTCGTGCCCACGCATCGGATACCGGGGAAACAGTGATGCGCCGCCGCCGCCGCAACTTGCCGCGCTGGATGACGCTGCGGACTGGAATTTTTGCCTCGGCTATGGCCGGTCTCGTGGCGGCCGTCTTTGTGATCTTGGGGTGGTTCGCCTCGGCCTCGTTCTATCTCGGTGACGCCAACGGCTCAATCGCGGTCTACCAAGGTCAACCCGACGGCTTCCTCTGGTATCACCCGAAGGAAGTCTTCGTGACCTCGTTTAAGTCCTCCGAGCTGCGACCCGGTGATGCGCGGGAACTAAAGAAGCACATCGCGGAGTCCAGCCTGTCGGCAGCGATACGTCACGCGGACAACATGCACTCGGCCTGGCTGACCACGCAGCCCACAGTCGCGCCGTAGGTCGATTGTGACGCGCCGCCTCGGTATTCTCGGCACCGTTATTGCGTTACTCTTCGCGATATTGGTGGGCCAGTCGGCCTACATTCAGTTCTTTCACGCCGGAGCGCTCAACAGTTCGTCGCTCAATCCGCGGGTCTCCTACGCCGGGTTGATGCAACCGCGCGGCGACATCGTCGCGGCCGATGGCACCGTGCTGGCCACTTCGGAGTCGGCTACTTCGGGGGTCTACCCCTGGCGCCGTTCGTATCCTCTCGGCTCGCTGACCTCGGGGGTCATCGGCTTTTCCTCATCGATCTACGGAACGTGGGCCTTGGAGTCGTACTACAACTCGGAATTAACGTCCCACCCCCAACCGGCCAAGTCCCTCTCTCAGGTCATTGCGCCAATTAGTTCGCCGAACACGTTGACGTTGACGCTGCAGCCCGAGTTGCAGCGCGTGGCCCAGAAGGCACTCGCCGGTCGTGATGGTGCCGTGGTGGCGATCAATCCCAAGACGGGCGCAATTCTCGCGATGTACTCCAACCCGAACTACGACCCCCGCCCCATCACGTCCGCCGACTCAACGGTGGCCACGGCGGCGTGGAAGAAGTATGTAAAGAAGAACGAGCGGGGCTTCCCGCCACTCGGGCTGATGGCGACGCAGCAGACCTTCGCGCCGGGTTCGACGTTCAAGGTAATTACCGCCGCCGCCGCGGTTTCGGCCCGCCCCGATATCTTCGTGAAGAAGTACCCCTACAAGGCCTTTACGACGCTGCCCACGTCAAACAAACTCTTGTGGAACTCGGGCCACACGGCCTGTGGTGGAAATGCGGCCGACATGTTGCCCGGGTCTTGCGACCCCGGCTTTGGTCTGATGGGCTTGGACCTCGGCGCCGACGTCATGTCGGCTACCGCCACCGCATTCGGTTTTAATCAAGTACCGCCCATCGACCTACCCGGTGTCGCCACTTCCTACTTTCCAGATGCCTCCAGCTTCGCCCAAGATCTTCCTGGACTGGCCTACTCCGCAATTGGGCAAAAGGATGTGCGGGCCACGGCGCTCCAAAACGCACTGCTGGCCGCGGCTATTGCCAATAAGGGTGTCATTATGAAGCCCCACTTAATGGCCGAAATTGCTCGAGCGGACGGCTCAATTGCCCGTCGCTATAAGCCCGCCGAGTGGCTGCGACCACTCTCGGCGCTCCAGACCCAGCAGATTGTGCCCATGATGCAGAACGTGGCCCGATTCGGTACGGCGTCGGGACTGTTTCGCGCTTCCGACCTCGTCGGTGCCAAGACGGGAACGGCCCAAACTGGCAACGCGGCAGAAAATACCCACGACTGGATGATTGCATTCGCGCCGGCGAACAACCCCGTGATCGCCGTGGCCGTGGTGGTGCCATTCCAGGCCAAGTCTGATTCGGGAGCGGCCGTGGCCGGTCCGATCATGCGTTGCGTGATTGAGGGTGCGCTCGCCTTGGCGCATGGTCGTCCGGCGTCAGGAACTTCTTCCACGTGTCCGCGATAATTCTCATAAGTAAAGGCGTAGGCTAAGCACGACTATGGAGCCCGTAACCGAGCAGCACATTTACAAAGGTCGATACCGTCTCACGCACTTAATTGCGCGCGGTGGCATGGCACAGGTTTTTCGAGCTACCGACTTGATGCTTAACCGCCCCGTGGCGCTCAAAGTCCTCTACCCCGAACTCAGCGTTGATCAGAACTTCGTCGAGCGTTTCCGCCGTGAAGCTCAGGCCGCTGCCAACCTCTCCCACTCCAATATCGTGCCGGTCTTTGACTGGGGTGAAGAGGACGGCGCGTACTTCATCGTGATGGAGTTGGTCGAAGGAACGTCCCTGGCCGGACTGCTGCGTGACGAGCGCATCATGTCGCCGTCGCGTGCCGCATCCATCACCGCGCAAGTGGCCGCCGCGCTGGCCTTCGCTCACCGATCCGGTGTCGTGCACCGCGACGTGAAGCCGGGCAACATTTTGATTACCGAAGATGGCATCGTGAAGGTCACCGACTTTGGAATCGCCCAAGCGATTTCGACGGAAGATCACCTCACCGCGGCCGGGTCGGTTATGGGTACGGCGACGTACTTCTCACCCGAGCAGGCTGAAGGCTCGTTGGTCGATGGGCGTAGTGATGTTTACTCTCTCGGCATCGTGCTCTATGAACTGCTGGCCGGTCGTCCACCATTTGTCGGCGACTCCCCAGTCTCGGTGGCGGGTATGCACGTTCGTGACGCCGCGCCCTCACCCCTGCAGTTCAACTCCGGTATTCCGGCCGACCTCGAATCCATCACCATGATGGCGTTGGCCAAGAATCCCGCTCAGCGGTACCAGACAGCCGATGAGATGCGTTCCGATCTCTTGCGCTTCAGCGAGGGCCGTCCCGTTCAGGCGGCCCAGCGTGGCGCCCGCGCTTTCGCAGGAAGTGACACCACCCAGGCCGTCTCGGTCATTTCCGGCGAGCGCACCCAAGCGGTACCGATTCAAGCCGGTCCTCGAACCGACATTGTGCGTCGTCGCAAGTCCAACACGCCACTGATTGCAACGTCGTCAGCGCTGGTCGTGCTATTGATTGCCGCAATTGGCTACTTCTTCCTAGGTTCATCGGCCGCTACGGTCATGCCCGACGTGATTGGCACCTCCATTAGTGACGCCACCTCGACGATTACGAGCCAGGGCCTTGTGGTCGGTGCGACCAAGCTGGTGCAGTCGACCCGGCCCGCCGGCACCGTCGTTGGGTCAATTCCCAAGCCCGGAGCCAAGGTGACGAAGGGTCAATCAATTACGTTGAACGTGAGCCTCGGCACCTCGACTCAGCCCGTCACCATTCCCGACGTCACCACCATGAGCTTGAGTGATGCTGAGAGCACCTTGCAGCAGGCCGGTTTGGCCTACAAGGTTGACTTCACCGCTACGGCTCCGGAAGGTGCGAGCCCCAACACGGTGTTGTCGCAGACACCCGATGGTGGAACTCAAGGACGCACTGGTGATGAAGTGACGATCACGGTGCTCGCGCCGGGATCGAACTACCCCGTTCCGAATCTCGGGGGCAAGACGTTGTCCGACGCCGCCGTTTTGTTAGGCAAGGCCGGACTAACGCTCGCTCCCGATCAGGGCTCACAGTGTTCCAACACGCAGGCCCAAGGCATTGTGGTGGGCGCGGAACCGGCGTTTGGTCAGCCCGTGGCGGCCGGCACTGCCATCAAACTGGTTCTCTCCAGTGGGTACTGCTCCGTAGTCGTGCCGAACGTTGTCGGCTTCTCGAAGACCTCCGCCACCGCGGCGATGCAGTCCCAAGGCCTCGTCGTTTCGGTGACCACGCTCGCCGCGAACAACCCCGCCTGCTTGGGTACTCCCGGCGAAGTGATCGACCAAGATATTGCTCCGGGGGCGAGCACGCTCTACGGTTCTCCGGTAACGCTGACGTACTGTCCCGCTAGTTAGCGAGACGACCGAGAAACGTTCCGAGCATCGCCAGACCATCTTTGGTCAGGACGCTCTCGGGGTGGAACTGAACACCTTCAATTTCCTTGGCGCGGTGTCGCACGCCCATGATGATGTCGCCGGTCCAGGCCGTTACGACGAGATCGTCGGGGAGTGTGGCGGGATCAATGACGAGCGAGTGGTAGCGGGTGGCGATTAAGGGCGAGGGGAGTCCGGCGAAGACCCCCTGACCCTCGTGAGTGATCTCGCTGACCTTGCCGTGCATAATCGAAGGGGCGCGAACGATGCTGGCACCGAAGACCTGACCAATCGCCTGGTGGCCGAGACAGACGCCGAAAATGGGAATCTCTCCGCCGAGTTCACGAATGACGTCGCAGCTAATACCGGCCTGTTCGGGGCGGCCCGGTCCGGGACTAATGACGATGCCGTCGGGACGCAGGGTGCGGATCTCGTCAATCGTGATGTTGTCGTTGCGGCGCACTTCGAGGGTCGCCCCGAGTTCACCCATCTCCTGAACGAGGTTCCAGGTGAAGGAGTCGTAGTTGTCGATAACCAGTACGTCAGCCATGGTGGGGCAAGGTTACCTTGGTTTCGAATCGGCCAGAAGGGGCTTGGTAGTCTGTCGCCCTATGGCACTCCTCTCACGTTTTAAGAAGTCGTCAACGACTGTCGCAGCCCCTGCCAAGCCCGTGCGTCACGCCGGCAACCGCACCGGCCGGTACGTTTCGGCCACCGAGTCGGGACGGGTGACCGCGCGAACCCCTAAGGCGAACGCTTCGAGTCCTGCTTGGTACGGCCGGACCATCCTGGGCCTCTTGGGCGCCGGCGTCGCGATTATTGCGATGAACTATCTGCACGCGTTGCCGGGCTCAGTGTCATCGTGGTACTTGCTTGTTGGCCTCGCCGCTATCTTTGGTGGTTTCTTCATGGCGACCCGCTACAAATAGTGCGTTAGGAATTGAAAAAGCCCCGCGGTTTCCCGCGGGGCTTTTTCGTGAGGTGTAACTAGACGCGCTCGATGATGGTGGCGTTGGCCAAGCCACCGCCCTCACACATCGTGATGAGTCCGTACTTGCCACCGGTGCGCTCGAGCTCGTTGAGCAAGGTTGCGCAGAGCTTGGCGCCAGAAGCACCGAGCGGGTGACCGAGGGCAATAGCGCCACCGTTGACGTTGACCTTCGAGAGGTCCGCGTTCAGTTCCTTCTGCCAAGCGAGAACCACAGAAGCGAAGGCTTCGTTGATCTCGACGAGGTCAATCTGGTCCAAGGTGAGGCCGGAGCGCTCGAGGATCTTCTGGGTCGCGGGGATGGGACCAGTCAACATGGTGACGGGGTCCACGCCGGCGAGGGCGAAGCTGTGGAACTTGGCACGGATGGGCAGGCCCAATTCGTTGGCCTTCTCTTCGCTCATGATCAAAACGGCGGAAGCACCGTCGGTGATCTGTGAGGCGTTTCCGGCAGTCACCTTGCCGCCCTCCTTGAAGGCGGGCTTGAGCTTGGCGAGGCTCTCGGTGCTCGAGTCGGGACGGATGCCCTCGTCAGCGGTCATGACTTCGCCGGTGTAGTTACCCTCGGCGTCCTTAAGCTGAATTGGGATGATCTCGTTCTCGAAGCGACCTTCGGCGGTGGCGCGAGCGGCCCGCTTGTGGCTCTCGGCCGAGAAGGTGTCGAGGTCTTCACGTGAGATGCCCCACTTGTCGGCGATCATTTCGGCGCCGATGCCCTGACCCTGGAGTCCACCCTGGGGCTCGTAACGGTCACGGACGCGAGGTCCGAAGGGGAAGCCGGAGTCCTTACCAATGGAAGAACCCATGGCGACGGTCGACATCAATTCGATACCCGCCGCTACGACGATGTCGTAGGCGCCGGACATAACGCCCTGCGCGGCGAAGTGCAACGCCTGCTGTGACGAACCGCACTGGCGGTCAATCGTCGTCGACGGAACTGACTCGGGCCAACCGGCGGCGAGCACGGCGCTACGTCCAACGTTGAAGGCCTGACCACCGACCTGCGACACGCAGCCCATGATGACGTCATCAATGAGGGCGGGGTCGAGGTTGTTACGCTCGGCGATGGCCTTGAGGGCCTCCGACGCGAGGTCCACGGGGTGCCACGTACTTAACTTGCCGCCACGCTTCCCACCAGGGGTACGAATGGCGTCCACAATGACCGCTGTAGGCATGTGATTCCTTTTCTAAAAATGGCCGAAGTGCCAACTGCGAAATCCTACCCAGCCGGAGAAAGTATCGTCACAGGGGTGAGTTCAGAACGCAAAAATATGGACCGGTGGCTGGGTAATGGCGGAATGGCCATTATTGACGCCGTGGGCGCAAAAATCACGGCCTACGGGGTCGACGGGGAAGATTTGGGCTGGGCCGAGGGCGAGCTCGACGCCACGGAATTGGCCTGCAATCCCCACGGTGGGGTCCAGGGCGGGGTTCAGGCCATTTTGCTGGACGCCATTATCAACTTCGCGATCAATTCGGCCCTCTACGGCAAGGACCGGACCAAGGCCACCATTGAGATGAAGACCGAATTCATGCGCGGCGCCAAGCGTGGCGAGAAGTACACCTTCCGCGGCGAAGTGACGCGTATTGGTCGCCAGGTCGCCTACGGCGAGTCCTACATTCGTGACGCCGAGGGTGGCGTGATTAGTCGGGGCACCGCGACATTTCTGCTGCACCGCGAACCAACGGAATAGTTACGATTCCTGACGCGCCAAGAATCTGGCGGGGTCGACTTCGATAAAGAGTGAGGTCGCCTCGGCAATCGTGGTCTCACCGGCGGTCACTTCGGCTCGCATGAACAATTTGCGTCCCTCGCGTCGCTCGAGCCAACTACGCGCCAGCAATGTTTCGTTAATTGGTGTTGGTGCGAGGTAGGTGATGTTGAGCTGCACCGTAAAGGCCAACGCCTGGTGAATCGCGAGGACGAGACCCATCGTCTCGTCAATTAGTGCGGCCACGATGCCCCCGTGGGCCCGTTGTGGCGCACCTTCGAAGGCCTTGCCTAAGACGGCCTCCATGATGGCGTGCTCTCCATCGCGCCAGAGCCAGGCTCCGAGTCCCATGGGATTAGCTGAGCCCGAGATGATGGAGTCGGCGAAGAGCTGACGTTTTTCGCCTTCACCGTGTTCGGGCACCGACATCTTGAAGGAACTAAAGGAGTCCGAGGGCATAGAGCGACTGCGCTCCGGTGAGGCTTTGACGTCGGCCAAAAGTTGGGTGTAGAGCGCCGCCATCTGTTGGAGGGTTTCGTCGTTGAGGTCGCGAGCGACAAACTCATGCCCCAACTCCCGCATTAATCCGGCGACGAACGAGCGCAACTCGTCAGAGTTCATTACGAGCCCGTATAGTGACGGTCCGCTACGGCGAGTGCACGATCGAGTCGGGCCAGACCATCGCGAAGGTCATCGGCCGAGATGTTGCAGGGCGGGACGACGTGGAGGCGATTGAAGTTGGCGAAGATAAGCAGTTTCTCGGCCCGACAGGCCGCAATCACTTCGTTCATCGCCGGGGAAGAAGCACCGTAGGGAGCCAGTGGCTCCTTGGTGGCGCGGTCCTTGACCAATTCAATGGCGAACATGACACCGAGGCCCCGAATCTCACCAATGGAAGGGTGTCGCTCCTGCATGGCGAGCAGTTCGGGTCGAATGATTTCGTCGCCGAGGGCCTTGGCGTGCTCCACGACGTGGGCGTCGCTCATAAAGCGCATCGATCCCACTGCGGCGGCGCAGGCCAGCGGGTGACCGGAGTAGGTCAGGCCGCCCGGATAGACCCGATCACCAAAGGTGGCTGACACGGCTTCATTGATGATGACGCCACCGAGGGGCACGTAGCCCGAGTTCACGCCCTTGGCGAACGTGACGAGATCGGGGGTGACGCCAAAGTGCTGGAAGGCAAACCAGGCCCCGGTGCGGCCGAAGCCGGCCATCACTTCGTCAGCGATATAGAGAATGCCGAACTTGTCACACAGCGCACGGACACCGGCGAGGTAACCAGCTGGTGGCACCATGATGCCAGCGGTGCCCGGGACTGACTCCAAGATGATCGCCGCAATCGTGGCCGGTCCTTCGGACTCAATGGTGCGCTCGAGATGCTGCAGAGCGCGGGCACACTCTTCCGCTTCGGTGGTGGCGTGAAATTCACTGCGGTAGAGAAACGGTCCAAAGAAGTGAACGACTCCGGCACTGGCCGTGTCAGTCGTCCACCGACGGGGATCGCCGGTGAGGTTGATGGAGGTCGCGGTAGCGCCGTGATAGCTGCGATAGGTGGCGAGCACCTTGGGTCGTCCGGTGTGGAGGCGCGCCATACGTACCGCGTGCTCCACGGCTTCGGTGCCACCGTTAGTGAAGAAGACCTTGGCCGCTCCATCGAAGGAACGATCCACGATCATCTCGGCCGCTTCGTACCGGGACCGGTACCCGTGCTGGGGCGCAATCGTCGCTAGCTCTTGGGCCTGCTGCACGATGGCGTCCACAATCGCGGGGTGTTGGTGACCGAGGTTGGTGTTGACCAACTGGGAGGAGAAGTCGAGGTAGCGCTCGCCATCTTCGCCTATGACGTAGCTACCTTCGCCGCCGGCCACCATGAATGGGGTGATGGCGTTCTGGGCCGACCAGGAGTGAAAGACACTGGCCCGTTCGCGGTCGTAGGAAGACATGTGGTCTCGATTGGCGCTCACGGACACCGCCCTTTCAACTCAACCGTCGAAGGGTCCCGAAAGCGACCCTGCGGGCCGACGGATTGGTGGGGCTAGTAAGAATCGAACTTACGACCTCAGCATTATCAGTGCTGCGCTCTAACCGACTGAGCTATAGCCCCGCGAAGTAGAAATTCTACAGCACGGGAAGGGAGTCCCGATTTAGTTGCGGGGACCGTCCCAAATTTTGGCGGCAATGGTCTGGCTGGCCGTCGCGAGGAGGGTGCCTCGCTCGCTCCAGAGGAAGGCCGTGCCTTGGGCGAAACCACCGGAAAGGGCGTGCATGCGGATGTCGCACAGCACCCATTCCGTCGGTTCCAGCGTGACTACGCGAATCGTGTTGTCGAGGCTGCGACCCATGGTGCGCTGACCGAGGGGATTGGCCACACCGCCCGAAACGTAGTCACCAAAGATCGCAAGTGTGCCGGCCGACGGCTCGAGGTGACCGGGCACCCGAGCCCAGAGGGCGGTGTTGGGAGAGCCCTTGGTGCCGTCCATCTGTTCCATGGTGCGACCTAAGGCCGTGCGTGTTTCGGTACTGGTGAAAATCGATTGGCCGTAGGCGGCGGGGATGATTCGGGGAGGACAGTCCATCGGGCCGGGAACGTCGGGCATCTGGGTCCACGGTTCATCGGCCGTGAGCAATCCTCGCCCCAGGGCGGCATTGATCGTCAAAATCTCTTTGCCGTCGACCATGGCGGTCGCGCGCGCTTGCGTGACGTTGCCCCCGACGACGGCCAGGGTCGTGAAGACATCCACCGTGGCGTGGGTCGGGGCGTAGCTGAGGTAGTGCGCGGTGGCCCAGATGCAGGGCCGCCCGCTGTCTTCTTCGAGGGCCACCACGCCGGCGGCCAGACCACAACCACCAAAGAGGAATTGGCCCGGGGTAATGAGTCGCTCATCGACTTCGAGTCGCCAGTGACCCTTGCCCACTTGCTGCAGCCCAAGAAATTGCTTTACGTCCATAGCGTTTCACGCTAGTAGTTCCCCCGTGACGCTTCGAATTAGGGGAGACTATCCAAGTGCTTCCCTCCTGGTCCGTCTTTATTGCCGCGGCGATATCGGTCGTCGGTGCCACCACCTATATCCGCAAAGTTCTCAGTGGTGAGGCCCAGCCCAATCGGGTGACATGGATCATGTGGGCCGTGGCCCCGCTACTGGCTTTCGTGATTGAGATTCAAGAGGGTGTGGGCGTGGCCTCGACCATGACACTCATGGTTGGTCTCATCCCCTGCGCCGTCTTAGTGGCCTCGTGGAAGTCCAAGTCGGCCGTGTGGAACCTTGGCCCCTTTGACTTGCTCTGCGGTGTTCTCTCCGTGGTGGGTCTCGTGATCTGGCTCGCGAGTGACCAACCGACGCTCGGTCTCATCGCACAGGTGGCCGCCGACACGGTGGCCGCACTGCCGACCCTGAGGAAGGCCTTCTTTAGTCCGCAAAGTGAAGCCCAGGGCCCGTACGTAACGGGGACTATCAATGCCGGCATCACGATGTTGACCCTGCACGAGTGGACGACGGCCGGCGTGGCCTTCCCCCTCGCTATTTTCGTCGCCGACATCATTATCTGGCTCCTCATCCTCACTAAAGTCGGTCAACGGTTTGCGACCACGACGACGAGGTAAGGCATCTACAGATTTAGTATCATGAATGAACCAAGGGGATGTAGCTCAGTTGGTAGAGCGCGGGCTTTGCAAGCCTGAGGTCGTGGGTTCGATCCCCATCGTCTCCACAGTTTCGAAAATCTCCGAACGGTCATCCGTCTTAGTTCACGACAGATGAGCCTTCATTTCAGTTTCGAACGGGATGAACGCTTAACCAATATCAAATTGGTGGACCAGGGAGCCAGCGGTCGGTCAGTGAGTCTGGCGGCCGGCGTGGTTGCGCAGGACCCGCCACAACGCAGTGGCCTTGGCCCCGATCGATGGTTGGTCGCTATGAGTTCGCGCCTCGGTCATCACACGCGAGCCAGTGACTACGAGACCGTGACCGGGCAGGAGGTATTCGACGTCGAGGGCGCGAAGTCGAGTCTCGCTAATTGCCGACAACTCGGGGTCGACGAACTCGGGGTTGAACCACGCCCGTCCGTTGGCGGACAGGACCGCATCGCCTGAAAGGAGGGTGCGGGAGGGTGCGTGGAAGAGGCAGGTTGAGTCATCACTGTGGCCGGGAGTGTTGAGCACTTGCCAGTCGGGGAGCCCGGGGAGGTGATCGCCGTCGGAGAGCCACGAGTCCGGTTCGAACGGAAGTCGAACTTCTTTACCGTTCCAGCCGATCGACGCCGCCGTGCCGGAGACTTCCCTGGAGGCCGCCAGGTCTCGGGGCTGGCTCGCCATCACTGGGAGAATCTGGGAGACCTCCCTGATGCCCGGCGGTCGGAGGGCTCGTGTCCCGGCGCGCATCTCGGCGATCGCGATTGGGAGGTACACGTCAGTTCCATGCTGGTCGCGCAGCGTTGGGAGGCCGCCGACGTGGTCCGCGTGTCCGTGGGTGGCAATTGCCGCCCCGAGCTCGGACAAGTCGGAACCCCGGTCTGACAACACCTTCGCCACGAACGGGATCTGCGACGGCATACCCAGGTCGACCACGAACGGTTGGCCGTTGCCGCCGTCATGGATGACGTAGCAGTTGTAGAGCCACTTCGAAATCACGGTGATGCCGATCTCGGGCAACTCCGTAATCACCGGTGCCGGAACGGATCGTTGGGCAGCCATAGTCCGAGACTAACGCTGTGAGGGCTCGGGCGCCGGTCTCAGGCTATGGGGGCTCGAAACGGGAGCAATGCGTTGAGCGTGCTCGTCACTGAACGTAAACGCCGGGGCTC
Organism: Acidimicrobiaceae bacterium; assembly: GCA_947372925.1. Classification (GTDB taxonomy): domain Bacteria; phylum Actinomycetota; class Acidimicrobiia; order Acidimicrobiales; family RAAP-2; genus RAAP-2. The sequence continues at coordinate 4,910 of CANBVQ010000010.1, read as the reverse complement.
ACTGTTCGTAGCCCGTGCTCATTAGCCAAAGTGGCCAGTCTCACGTCGTAGGTGACAAATGCGTCGATAGCCGCCAATCCCTCATCGCGAACGTACGTGGCTGTGGCTAGATGGATTGCGTCCAATGAGCGCAGGTCTGCGGAGGGGAACGCGGCGGCACGTTCAAGAATTGGCGTTGCCATAGCAATGTGGTGGATTCTGCTCAGAACGTGGTTGGCTCGGCTTGCGAGGGATGGTTCAATCCGTCGAACAGCTCGATGAGTCTCCACCAGTATCAGTGCAGAAGAAATCAGATTCTCGTTTTCACTTTGTTGAAGCCAGTCGCTCAATTCCCGACTATGAGTTTCGGCATGGACGAGCTTGATCGCTGCTGACGTATCCAGGTAGATGGTCACGCGTTACCAACGACCAGCGCCGTAGCGATCATCGAGGATCGCATCTAGTCCGCTGCTTCCCTCTACATTTTCTTCAATCTCGATTGCTAGGTCATTCCTAGTGGCCACGACACTGACTAATCCCGACGCGAGCAACTGCTCTAACGGGTGGGGCCCCGATGGCACGATGGTGGCGATCCGCCGCCCGTTGCGAGTGATTTCGAGTGACTCGCCTCGCTCAACGCGGGCCATTACTTCGGCCGTCTTTTGATTGAGCTCTCGTAGCGATACCGTGACCATGATTAAAAAGTACTACATAAAAATAGTACTTACAACACATCGCAATGGCCTCGGGTCGACACGGTGTTCGCCCGTGTCCCAAAGATTCGGGACTCCCTCACTACGCTTTTCACAGTCGCCCATCTCGGCGCTTGAATAACTAGGAGTCACCGTGACCATTGTTCTCATCATTCTCGCGAGCCTTCTGGGCGCTGTCGCCGTGGCATCTGCGCTTGGCAAACTCACCAAGAAGCCCGACATCATGGCTTCTATGGAGCACGTCGGCGTTAAGCCCGACATGATTCCGGTCTTGGCACTCCTTGAGATCTTCGGAGCAATCGGTCTGTTCGCCGGTATCTGGAGTCAGCCTCTCGGTGTGGCCGCGGCCATTGGTCTGATGCTCTACTTCGACGGTGCCGTCTTCTTCCATCTGCGCGCGAAGGACAAGGTCAAGGACTTTGCTCCGGCGATGGTGCTTGGCTGGCTTTCGCTCGCGGTAGCGATTGTCGAAATTACGGCGCGCTAAGTCGTTGCAATTACGACATGGCGGCAACGAAGGCCGCCAGCGCCACGTTGACACTGCGAACGTCACCGGTGAGAACGCTGTCCATACGATTCATCATGTAGGCAATTGTCAGGTCGGCGTCTTGGTCCATGATGATTACTGATCCGCCGTAGCCACCCCAGTAACAAGCCCTGGGTCCGAGCGGCATGATGGAGCTCGCGAGTCCGTAGCCCATACCGAAGTGAATCTCGGTGCCTAAGACTCGGTCGACGCCGTGGGCTTGGGTCTGAAAGATCAAGTCGCTGGTGGCTTCCGAGAAGAAGCGGTGACCCTGCGTCTGACCCTTGCCGGCGATGATGGCCTGAATGGTGGCCACCGATCGAGCGTTGCCGTGTCCGTTGGCCGCGGGAATCTCGGCCGCCCGCCACCAGCGGTGACGGGGATAGGTCGCATCGAGAAGCGGTCCGGTGTAGGACTTGTAGGCGACGGAACCGGCTTCAATACCGAGCTGCGACGCGTCGAGGGGTGGCGGTGGAATGACCAAGCTCACGCGGTGCTCCTCAGATTCGGGGAGACCGATGTGAAAGTCGGCGCCGAGCACGTCGGCCACTTCACGCTTAAAGAATTGACCAATGGTCTGACCGGTGATTCGGCGTACGACCTCGCCAATGAGGTGACCCTGAGAGACCAGGTGGTACCCCGATCCGTCGCCCGGTGTCCACCAGGGTGCTTGGGCCGCCAGCTTGGACGTCGAGAGTTCCCAGTCGGCCAGCTCTTCGGGGGTCAGTTCATCCCACGCCGAGAGCCCCGAGGTGTGGGACATCAGGTGCCGTACCTCAATGGCCTCTTTGCCATTGGCGGCAAACTCGGGCCAGTACTTCGCCACGGGGGCGAAGAAGTCCAATTCGCCACGGTCCACCAACATCAGGGCCACGAGGAACGTCATCGTCTTGGTCGTCGACCAGACGTTCACGATGGTGTCGCGCTCCCACGGCGTGGTCTTGGCCTCGTCCTGGTAGCCACCCCAGATATCGACGACGAGTTCGTCGTGGTGCACCACGGCGATGGAGGCGCCAATGTCTGCTCCGCTGTCGAGCTGACTCGAAAGCACGGCCCGAACGGCTTCGAACTTCTCAGTAGTGAATCCCTGTACTTCAGCCATGAGGCCCCCTCAATCCAGTTCTCTTAGGAACGTTAGTGAGAACATAGTGGCGTGGCTCTTGAAATCTCCTGGTTCTCCGCGCTCTGCGATGACGACTACGACCAGCTCGGGGTGGTGAGCCCCCAGCTGCGCTCCTCCTGGGATCACTGCTCCACCATTGTTGCCACGGCCGAAGAGCAGGGCTTCGATTCAATCCTCCTGCCGTCGGGGTACGCCCTCGGTCTCGACACGGTCGCAATGGCCGCCGCTTTGGCCCGATCTACATCGCGGATTCGTTTGCTGGTCGCGGTGCGCACCGGGGAGAACTGGCCGCCCCAGTTAGCCCGACAGATTGCCACGCTGCAACATCTCGCCGATAATCGAATCGACATCAACATCATCTCGAGCGATCTGGCCGGAGAGTCCATGCCCTCGGGCCCTCGTTACGGACGGACACTCGAAGTGATGCAGATTCTCGACGACTTGCTCGACGGCGAAGCGGTTGACGTGCAGGGTGAGCATTACCAATTCGCCACCGATGCGCCTCGTATCGCCACCGGCCCCCGCCCGGCTTTCTACTTCGGCGGTCTCAGCGAAGAGGCCCGCGACGTCGCCGCGCAGATGGCCGACGTGTATTTGATGTGGCCCGACACCTATGAAAACGTGCGGGCCATCATTGAGGACATGACGGCCCGGGCCGCCAACTACGGACGCACCCTGCGTTTTGGCTATCGCGTGCACGTCGTGGTTCGGGAAACTGAAGAACAAGCGCGCGCCGCGGCCGCCCATCTCGTGGCCGAACTCGATGATGAAATTGGTCGCGCCATTCGCCAGAAGTCACTCGACGCCGGTTCGGTAGGCGTGGCTCGTCAGAGCGAACTTCGTGAAGCGGCCGACCTCGATGGTTTTGTCGAGCCGAATCTCTGGACCGGCATTGGCCGGGCCCGTTCCGGTTGCGGGGCGGCGATTGTCGGCTCGCCCGATCAGGTGGTGGCCAAGATTGAGGCCTACCAGGCCCTGGGCATTGAGGGCCTGATCTTGTCGGGCTATCCCCACGTCGATGAGTGCCGACGCTTCGGCGAACTGGTGATGCCTCGCCTCACCCACGCCCCGTTGGCTTAGAGCAACTCTCGAATCGCTACGACGCGACCCTCGTCAATGCTCAGGTGGGCGGCGGCCCCCATGACGACGCTCCAGTAGCCATCTTCGGCGGTGACGAGTGCCGGTGTCTGGTTTCTGATCGCTTCGGCAAAGTCGAGGTGTTCGAGAAAGCTGGCCCCGTGATGGAAGCCCTCGACGAGGACTCGATCGTCGGTGATGGTCTCTTCGGCGACGCCGCGGTTCCACTTCTTTCGTTGTCCGACGCGGACCTGACCACTCGGGATAAAGGCCTCGGCCTTTCCGGTGCGCCCCACAATGCTGAGCTCTTCGTTGTTGACTGAACCCTCGGCGAACATCGAGAGATCGAGTGAGGCCCGTACACCGTTCTCAAAGTCAACAATGACAAAAGCATTGTCCAAGATGTCCGGAGTTCGACCGTCGTATCGCTCGTCGAGGTGGTTGAACCGCTGGTCACCCGAGGCCATCACGCGCACGGGATTGCTCTGGGCGATGAGTCGCATCAGATCAAAGAAGTGGCAGCACTTTTCGGTGAGCGTGCCCCCGGTGTTTTCACTGAATCGATTCCAGTCACCGACCTTGACCAAGAACGGGTGGCGATGTTCTCGGATGGCCACCATGGCAATCTCGCCAAGTTCGCCGCCGGCGGCCACATTGATGATGTGTTGGACTGGGGGCATGTAGCGGTACTCGAGGCCCACCCAAAAAACGTTGGGGTAGGTCTGGGCTCGCTCCAGAATGTGCCGGGCGTCTTTAACCGTGGTGCACATGGGCTTTTCCACCATGATGGCTTTGCCGCTGGCCATGACGTCGTCGAGGACGGCACGATGCGTGAAATTGGGCGAAGAGATGACGTAGGCGTCGCAGAGATCAGCGGCAAGCAGTTCTCGATAGTCGCTGAAGGTTGCGATTGCTCGACCCTCGGCGGTGGCAACGGCCGCTGCCAACGAAGCCGGTTCGGGATCGGCCGCCGCTACAACCTCAACACCCTCGATGGCGTTGAGGTTGCGTTGGTGCTCGAGACCCATCATGCCGGTGCCGATGAGGCCGTAGCGAAGGGGCGCGCTCACGACTGCCGCTCCAGTCCCACCTCGCGGTCACGACCGGTTTGCGCGAGATTGAATTGGGTTACGGCAATGGTGACCGATGCTGCGAGGCAGACGTGAATCTCGACCAGACCCACGGGTAGATGCGTGAAGTACTGCACGCCGCCCACGAGACCCTGCAGGGAGCCGATGAACAAGAGGCGCAGCACGCCTCGTTGGGCCTTGTTCGGGGCACCCTGACGTCGCAGTACGACGTAGATGGCCACGACAATGAGAATGAAGACCGTGACGAGCGCCGCGTGAACAATCGTGGCGTCGCTCAAGGCGAAGGGGAGTCGGCGGGCGCGCAGTTGGCCCCGTGAGGAACCGGCGTGCGGTCCCGAACCCGTAGTGATGGTTCCGGCCACCGCCACGGCGATAAAGGGCACCCACAGGAGTCTCGCTAC
>CANBVQ010000009.1 GCA_947372925.1 Acidimicrobiaceae bacterium | reverse complement strand
GGTGCTCGGATGAACACTCCCGGCACCGAGCCGATGCCGTTGACCTCAACAGGTGTTTCGAATGACGCCACTTGCCGACCGTAGCCATTGCGACGAACCGCTACATCCAGCATCGCAAACGACCATTGGTCACTTCGTCCGTCGAGAACTTCTGCTGCGAGCGCAATGAGTCCGGCGCACGTACCGAAGGCCGCCATGCCGTCGCCAAGCCGAGCAGCCAGTGGTTCGCGAAGGCCTGACGTGACAAGGAGGTGCGCAATCGCGGTCGACTCTCCCCCGGGCAGAATTAGAGCGTCAACGTCGTCTAGCTGTTGTGGCGTACGAACCATCGTCGGCTCGATGCCAAGCGACTGAACGGTCGCGCAATGTTCACGCACATCACCCTGCAGGGCGAGAATGCCCAAACGAGGCATTACCAACCGCGCTCAGAGAGACGCTGCTCCAATGTCGCGGTTTCAAAGCCCTTCATGGCTGCACCGAGACCCGTCGAGACACGAGCAACAACGGAGGCATCAAGGTAGTGCGTGGTCGCCTCGACAATGGCTTTCGCCATACGCTCCGGGTCATCACTCTTGAAAATTCCTGAACCGACAAAAACTGCTTCAGCACCTAGTTGCAGAACTAGTGCAGCGTCAGCGGGGGTAGAGATCCCTCCGGCACAAAACAGGGGTACGGGAAGCTTGCCAGTCGCCGCAACTTCCAAAACGAGTGGTAGCGGGGCCTGAAGATCTTTGGCCATCGAGAACAGTTCAGACTCATCGGCCAATTGCAGCATGCGAATGGCCTTGTTGATGGTGCGGAGGTGGCGCACGGCTTCAACAATGTTGCCGGTACCGGCTTCACCCTTCGAGCGGATCATGCAGGCACCCTCGCCAATGCGGCGAAGTGCTTCGCCCAGGTTGGTAGCACCGCAGACGAATGGCACCGTGAAGTCCCACTTGTCTATGTGGTTGACTTCGTCGGCCGGCGTAAGAACTTCCGATTCATCGATGTAATCAACATCAAGGGCCTGAAGAATCTGCGCTTCGGCAAAGTGGCCAATACGGGCCTTGGCCATCACGGGAATGGTGACAGTCGCTTGAATCTCTTTGATCATCTGGGGGTCACTCATACGAGCAACGCCACCGTCACGGCGAATATCGGAAGGGACCCGCTCGAGAGCCATCACGGCAACTGCACCAGCATCTTCGGCAATCCGAGCCTGTTCAGGGTTAACGACGTCCATAATGACGCCTCCGCGAAGCATGTCTGCCAGTCCGCGCTTGACGCGGGCCGTACCTACTGAGCCGAAGTTTTCTTGCGTAGTCATGGTCATACCCTAATGGTGCGACCCGCTACCACTCCTCGAGGGCTTGAGCGCGAGTGCTGGCTTGATCGAGGTCGCCTAGCGCCAATTCCTTGCCATCGATGTGCTGGTCGAACCAGATCCACCGGGCTTTGGCGTAGGCCTCGCTTGCGAAATACGAAGTAGACGCGGGAATAGTCGAGGCCGTACGCTCCAGCGCCCGCTGAAGTCCCAGCGGGTAACGGATTGTGGCTGCGGCCACTTCGTCCGCGCGGAAGGCCCAGCCGCGGATGCGAGCTTCGTAGCGACTGCGGGCCGATTTTGAGATAGTGGCGGCCGCTAGCAACGAAGGCACGGCGATGTAACCCAACCGCTGACGAGCCATACAGTGAGCCACAACGCCCTCGAGTTCGATCAACTCGACCTCGTGCATTAGGCCAGTGGTGACAATCAAGGTGTAATTATCCTGGTCCCGAAGGAGAGTGGCGTTCGGGACATCCTCTTCCACCACGAAGCAGTTAATGGCACCCAGCCCAAACGTGGCCGAAAGACGCTCCACGATCGTCGAAAGACGAACGCGATCGGTCTTGGTGCCACCTACGGGAAAAACTGCGACAAGCGACCCGGCGAGGGCGTCAGCCGTGGTGGCTCGGCGGCGAATTGATTGAAAGAGGGCACCCGCAGCGGCCAGGTAGAGCACTGGCACGAGCAGCGCCAAGATGAACGAGACACCAAGTCCAAGGCTCAGCACGAGGGCCAGGAAGATTGAAGCGACCACTCCGACGATCAGGTTTCGCTGCAGACCGAGCGTGATATTGGAGTTCGTCTCACGCTCTTCTGCGGACGGAGCGTAAGCACTTCGCCACGTGGGGTCAAGTACGGGCTCGACATGGCGAGGTCCTCGGTGACGTTGATTGCTACGACGACGTTGTTGATGTTGTTTCGCGGCACTCACGGTGCAAGGCTACCGGCGCGCCTGGCATCGCTCGTAGATGCTGAGATAGCGGTCCGCAAGTTGTTCCATTGACCATTTCTCGGCGTGGCGAAGTGCGGCGTCACGCGCGCTCGTCGACTGCTGTAAAGCGGTCACAATGGCCCGTCTTAAATCGGTAGGGCTGTTGGGGGTAAACAGCGTCGCGTGTCCTCCGGCCGCCTCTCGATAACCATCAATATCTGAGGCAACCACTGCTGTACCGCTGGCCATGCCTTCGAGCAAGGTCATGCCGAAGCTTTCGCCGAAAAGTGAAGCCGCCACTAGCACGGAACTCGTACCAAGGAGACGCCGCTTTTCCGCATCGCTAATCGCGCCAACAAACGTGATTGCCGGATCGCCATCGGCCAAAGCTTGAAGTTTGGCTGCATCGGGACCGCGACCCGCCATAACGAGCCGCACTTCCGGTCCGCCATTTTCTCGCCAATTGCGCACCGCCTCAACAGCAACGTGCGCACCCTTACGCGTTTCGAATCGACCCACGAAAAGAATGGTGGGCACCATGTCGCGAGGCAGCGATGCGAACCGATTCAGCTCAAACCCATTGAAGAGGACCTCGGCATCGGCACCAGTGGCAGTCCGTAGTGTTGCGGCCGCCCTCTCACTGACGGCCACGCGGGCGTCGAGTCGATTGAGGACTCGTCGCAGCAGAGGTTTGGTCAACTTGTACGCCGGTCCCCCGCCAGAACGATGAAACGTTCCCACGCGAATCCGATCACTCGATGCAAAGAGCTCGCCGTACCCCACTAGGGGGGCGAACGGTTCGTGGAAGTGAACGATTTCCGCATTGAACTCGTCGACGGCCTGGCGAGCTCGTATCGCCGCAGTCGGACTCAACGTGATGGGGGCTTTAGAACCGTTGGCGGGGATCGCGACGCAGCCACCAAATCTCAAGACGCGCGCCGGAGTCTCCGAAATCAATTCTCCACCTTCGGGCGAGACGACGAGCGTCTCGATTCCTCGTGCCATAAATTCCCGACTCATACCGAGCACTTGCTCCTGCACTCCCCCAAAAACGTCAAGGGCGTACGGCGAGATAATCGCAACCCGTCGGGGTGTACTCACGGCGTGTCGAAGCGCGGCTGCAGAACGTGCCACTGTTCGGGAGCGCGACGAATCAGCCCACTCAGTTCGTCTGCCACCAACTGTGTTACTCGCGAAACATCCTCTCGGAGCTTGCCCAAACGCTCCGCGGCGATTGGCGGGGTGAACACGGCGTGATGGCCATCACCAGGACCGGCATAACAAGCACCGGCCAGCAGGACTGCGCCCGTGCGAAGGGCCAACGTGGCAGGACCGGCAGGAATGGTGACCTCTTCGCCGAGCAGGCGGGCCGGGATGCCGTTGTTCTGAATATCGCGGTCGCACAAGAGACCAACAATCTTTCCGGCCTTGATTGTCGAAAGTAAGACGGTGCCTGCCTGCTCGTTGAGCGGGGCCACTTCAATGCCGATGGCGCGGCGCTTCTTGGCGAACCATTCAAAAAGCTCGGGTGGATCAAGCGCTTCAGCGACTGCGTGCATCGGGAGGCCAATGTTGGCCATGAATGCGCCGCCCCACTCCCAGCTGCCGATGTGGGGAATCGCGATGACAACGCCTCGCCCAGTAGCCGCTGCCGCTTGGAGGTGTTCGAGACCTTCTGAGAAACAGAACTGCTTATTGACATTCGATTTCGAGATTGCGGGGAGCTTGGCGCCTTCTGCCCAGTAGCGGCCGTACGTCTCAAAACCCCTATCGACGTAGCGGTCCAGCAGTGCGTTCGATGGCTGACTCTCGGCCGAACCTAAAGCCCGACGGACGTTACTGCGGAGATGATTACGAGGCTGCACTGAGAGCCTGCCTACCGTTCCGGCGACCTGTTCTCCGATCCAGCGGTCAACACGCTCGGGGGCAAATTCCATGGCGGTAGCCAAGGCCTTAAACATGGTGACGCGAGTGCGCTGACGGGCGTCCACGTTTTCCCTACTCCGAAGTAGTGGAGGCTTCAGTAGCGACGACCCAAACTCGTCGGAATCGACCGAGCGCAGTCATCGTCGTCAAAACCAAGAGAATCCAGAGAACGGGAATAAATATTGCAGTCGCGAGCAACGAAACGCCCATCAGGATCATTCGTTCGGCCCGTTCCATGAGCCCACCCTTGGCCGCGAGGCCGAGGCTCTCGGCCTTAGATCGCTGGTAGGAGATCATGAACGTACTGGTCATGATGGCGAATGGGAGAAGTATCAGCTGCCCACGATTGGTGGCTTCGAGATAGTAGGCCGCGCCGCCCAGTATCAAGGCGTCGGACAACCGATCCATCACGGAGTCAAAGAAACTGCCTCGTACCGAAGCAGCCTGCGAGGCCTTCGCAACTGGACCATCGAAGAGGTCGTGCGCTCCGGTCAAAGTCAAAAGAACTATCGCCCAGTGATGGTGGCCCGTGGCAATCGCCCATCCCGTAGCACCGGCAAAGAGAAGTCCCGAGGCCGTTAGAACGTCAGCCGAAAAGCCACACTTGACCAAAAAACGCCCGACTGGTGCCGTGCGTTTGTCAACTGCGGTTCGGAACTTGCCGTCGAACATCATGCCTCCCGTGTACCGAGAAGGGCGGTACTAGGAGGTAATCCTAGTTAGCAGCAGGGTCAAAATCTGGCCCATTCACAACTGCGGAAACCTTGCTCCAGGTTGAAGACAGTGATTCCGGCAGAATTCGCGTTTCGCCCAGGGTCGTCATGAAATTCGTATCCCCATTCCATCTGGGGAGGATGTGTCCATGGAGGTGCTGAGGAATTCCCGCACCCGCTGCCCGACCGAGATTGAATCCCACATTGAGACCGTCAGGGCTATAGACCTTCTTTAGGACTGCCACACTGCGCCGAAGAAGCGCGAAGTAGTCAATGGCCTCATCGTCAGTGAGTTCCTCAAGGCTCTGAACGTGACGCTGAGGCAACACCAACACGTGACCAGATCCGTACGGGAAAGCATTCAGAATCATGAAACTGGAGTGAGTCACCTCAATAATGCCTGAAGATTCGCTGACCCCGTCGGCAAGCAACTCACAGAAGACGCATTCACTTACCGAACCGGCCCGTTCAGACGAAGTTGCGTCCTGAACATACTGTTCCCGCCAGGCCGCCGACAATCGATCGAGTGGCACTATCGCCCTTCGGGCAGACCGTGTTCAGCGACTTCTTGCGTGAAGCGACGAACAAACTCTTCTAGGCCCACGCCTCGCTCTGGATCATTAGATCCTCGAGCATTGATTCCGAGCGTGCGTTCACGAACATCATCATCACCAACAACCAAAATGTAAGGAATCTTTTCAACTTTGGCCCGTCGAATTCGACCACCTAAAGGCTCATTGGCCTCATCGACTACTACTCGAGCTCCGGCTGCCTTGAGGACGTTGGCCACTTCCCAGGCGTAGTCGTCATGAATATCTCGCACGCTCAACACGCGCACTTGCTCTGGCGCAAGCCACGTGGGCAGCGCGCCCGCATAGTGCTCGATCAGAATGGCAATAAAGCGCTCAATAGAGCCAAAGAGTGCTCGGTGAATCATGATGGGACGATGGCGCTGATTGTCTGAACCAATGTACGAGGAGTCGAAACGCTGTGGCAGCTGGAAGTCCAACTGAATCGTTGACATCTGATGCGTACGACCAATGGCGTCCTTCGCCTGAACGGAAATCTTGGGACCGTAAAAGGCGCCACCACCCTCGTCAAGCACCAGCTCGAGCCCGTGACCGCGTGCGACGGACGTCAACGTCTCTTCGGCTTCGTTCCACTCCTCATCCGTGCCCGCGGCCTTACCTGGAGGACGGGTGGAAATTTCGAGGTAGAAATCGTTCAGCCCAAAGTCTCGCAACAGATCAAGGACGAAGTTCAACAGACTCGTCAATTCATCGTGCATCTGTTCTTTGGTACAAAGAATGTGAGCATCGTCCTGCGTGAATCCTCGAACACGCGTCAAACCGTGCACGACGCCAGACTTCTCGTAGCGATAGACCGTTCCGAACTCGAAGAGTCGCAGTGGTAGCTCTCGATAGCTTCGCTGCCGAGCGTTAAAAATCAACAAGTGGAATGGACAGTTCATGGGCTTCAGGTAGTACTTCTGACCTTCGTCCAACTCCATCGGCGGATACATGCCGTCGGCGAACCATTCAAGGTGTCCCGATGTTTCGAAGAGTTCACCCTTGGTGATGTGGGGCGTATTAACAAACTCGTAGCCATCTTCAACGTGGCGTTGGCGTGAGTAGTCCTCAATCAAACGGCGAATCGTGCCACCCTTGGGATGGAATACCGAGAGACCTGGACCCAGTTCGGCGGGAAAGCTGAAGAGGTCGAGCTCGACCCCCAGACGGCGGTGGTCTCGCTTCTCGGCCTCGATAAGCCGATTGATGTGTTCTTCGAGAGCCGCCTTGCTCTCCCAGGCAGTTCCGTAGATTCGCTGAAGCTGAGGACGCTTTTCGTCGCCACGCCAATAGGCACCAGCGACCCGCATCAACTTGAAATGCCCCAGGCGACCGGTAGTCGGCACGTGTGGACCGCGGCAAAGGTCCACGAAAGAATCCGAGTTGCGATAGGCCGACACGAACGATGAGCTACCGACCTCGGCGAGGTCCTCGCTACTACCGCCAGAGCTGACTGACTTGATGATCTCAACCTTGTAGGGCTGGTCGGCGAAAAGTGCCAATCCCTCTTCAACTGAATGCTCCGACCGAACAAATGGCTGATTCTCTTGAACGATTTTTCGCATTTCTGCTTCAACGCGCTCCATGTCGGTATCCGAGAATCGAGTGCCGTTGGGTAAATCGAAGTCGTAATAGAAACCGTCATTGATGGCCGGCCCAATAGCAAAGTGCGCACCGGGCCACAGTCGCGTAACAGCTTGCGCCATGACGTGGGCCGTGGAGTGTCGCAGAACCTCGCGCCCCTCAGGAGTGCCTTCCGTCACAATGGCCACAGTGGCGCCATCTGCCAGGGCGGCCCCGAGATCGGTCATCTCGCCATTCACAATCGTGGCGAGAGCAGCTTTGGCGAGACGAGCGCCAATGGCCGACGCCAGGTCCAGACCGGATGCGCCGGCTTCCAATTCGCGAGAAGAGCCGTCAGGGAGAGTGATTTGGATGGTCGACATGACCCTTACAGCGTAATGCCGAGAAGAGCTGCCGCCGAGGTGACGTTGAAGCCTGATTGAGCCGCTTCGTCAATCACACGCAAAGCACCCGGTGTGTCGAGATCCTCGTCGAGACATGCTCGGACATCGTCGATAATCCCATCCGCTCCATGGCCGGAGATTGAGGTCCTCCACGTATGCAGTCGCGACACGCCCTTGGTGAGATCGTCATTGCGCCACTCCCAATCACCGCGATAGTGGTGCGAGAGCAAGGCGAGTCGGATTGCCGCCGCCTCGGCATCCTTGGCCAGTTCACTCACGAACACCAGATTGCCCAAGGACTTCGACATCTTGGTGCCATCGAGCCCAACCAGACCAACGTGTAGCCAGTGCTTGACAAATGGTGCACCAGTCACCGTTTCGCTCTGTGCCGCCTCGCACTCGTGGTGCGGGAAAGCTAAATCGCGGCCACCGCCGTGAACGTCCAATGTCTCCCCGAGATCACGAAGCGCGAGCGCCGAGCACTCAATGTGCCAACCAGGACGCCCTGGCCCCCACAACGAGTCCCAGGCCGGCTCGTCGTCGAGCGACGGTTGCCATAGAACAAAGTCCAAGGGATTACGTTTGCGAGGATCGTCCGGCCGTCCACCGTGAATCCCCGCCAAGGTGATCATGTCGGCCTCCGTTTCGTGGGAAACCTGACCGAATCGTGGAAACTTAGCAACTTCGAAATAGACGTAACCATCAACTTCGTACGCCAAACCCTTGTCGAAAGTGGATTGAATCACGGAGAGTATCTCCGGAATAGCACCAGTCGCTCGAGGCTCCGAATACACGGGCAAGAGATTGATGATGGCCATATCGCGATCAAATTTCGTCATCTCTCGCGCTGCCAAGTCGAGGTAGTGAACCCCCACTTCGCGCGCTTTTCGCAGGATGTCGTCATCAACATCAGTCACGTTTCGGACACAGCGAGTTTCGAGACCTTGATCACGCAGTCGCCGTTGCAGTACGTCAAAGGTCAGATACACGAAAGCGTGGCCGAGGTGCGCCGCGTCGTAGGGCGTAATGCCGCACGAGTACATCGTCACGATGGGACCGGGGTCCATGGGGAATATTCCCCGTCGAGCGGTGTCGTACAACTGCATGGTTAGAGACCTGCCAACTTCACGTAGGTGTGGGCCTTGTGGCGAATATTCGTGGTGATGCACACAGCGGTAAAGGACTCCACTGCTCCCGCCAGCGAGAGAGAACCCACTTCTACGGCCCGCAGACCGTCCATCGCGTCAGTAATTTCAACGGTCAACGTGCGAGCTTCGACATCGTCACCAATGACCATGACGTCAGCGTCTAGCCCGCTATCCAGATTCTCCATATCGGCAGCGGGGAGATGATGGAATGCTCCGGTGACTCTTGAGCCGGGCAGGGCGGCTGCTACTTCGGCAGTCATCGAGCCTCTTGCGGGAAACATGGGCACCAATTCCCGGCCCTGCTTCTGGAGAGCATTCACCATTGAAATGACCACCTTGCCTACGAGTTGCTTTCGCAGGGACACGACCGTGCTCACCGCCGAATCCCAAGGTGTCGCCAGAATGACGACGTCGCATTCAGCAGCGGACTCATTCGTGCCGCCTGTCACCGTGCCTTGTCCACGCCACGTGAGTGCGCTTGCGACTTGTCCCGCGCGATCAGCGTCGCGAGAACCCAAGACGACGTTGTAGCCCGCACTCGCGAGGCGTACTGCCAGCCCACGACCCGCTGGGCCACTTCCACCAATGATGCCAATTGACTTATTCACGTCACTAGTTAACCGGATTCGTAGGGGTACGCTGACCATCGTGGGAATTCTTGAAGGTCACCGCATTCTCGTTACCGGCGTACTCACCGATGACTCGCTCGCCTACGGCATCGCCCAGCGAGCTATCGAGGAAGGCGGCGAGGTCCTTCTCTCGGGTGCAGGACGAGGTATGTCGCTCACGCGGCGAATGGCCAAGCGGCTCGGAGTCTCGACAGAAGTAATTGCGCTTGACGTCACCGATGAGGATCAGGTGGCCGATTCGGTTCACACCATCGAGTCAGAGTTCGGACGGCTCGACGGCCTGGTCCACGCCATCGGCTTCGCCCCCGAATCAGCATTAGGTCACGGCATGCTCCAAACACCGTTCGCCGATGTGGCCACCGCGTTCCAAATATCGACTTACTCCCTGGCCACACTGGTGGGCGCCTACCGGCCACTCCTCCAGAAGAGCACTGCTCGTGGGGGTGCATCGGTAGTCGGCCTTGACTTCGATGCCACGCGGGCCTACCCCATGTACGACTGGATGGGGGTTGCCAAGGCCGGGCTCGAGTCGTTGAGTCGCTACATCGCCAAAGAGGTCGGCCCAGACCACATTCGAGTCAATCTGCTAGCAGCCGGCCCGATACGGACCATGGCCGCCCGGTCGATCCCCGGTTTTACCCAATTCGAGGACTCTTGGTCGGAACGAGCCCCCCTGGGCTGGGACGTACGAGACGCCTCGGCCGTTCACGACACGGCCGTTGCCATGCTCTCCCCCCTCATGAGGGGAACCACAGCCTCCATTGTGTACGTCGACGGCGGCGCACACGCCATGGGCTAACGAAATTCACCAACCGCCGCCCTCTTCTACAATCTGCGTGTGTCGTTAATAGCGGAGGGGACGTTTGCGGTGGGAGCCCATCGTCGTCGTCGTGGGCTCACTTCTCGCCGCTATACCGCCAGCCTCGTTGTCTTGGACTACCTCTCTGCGTGGGCAGGACTAATCATTGGTTTGGCACTTCTCAATCTGGTTACACGGAACGCTTTTAATCGCTGGTCGTACCTGGACTACAACTTGCGCCACGCCTTCTGGTTTCCAATCGGAGTAGTCATGGCAATGGCCTTGACTTCGGGCTATCGCGTTTCTCGCCGGAGTCCGACCCAGAACGCTTTTACCAACTTTAAGGAATTGGCGATGGCCACCAGCTTTGGTGGTTTTCTTGCCATGTCGATCAGCTACATCGCCCACCACTTCACACAGTGGGAGATTCAGGTCCCGACGCAAATCATCATCGCGGTCATGACAACAACTTTCGTTATTGCCATCATGCGGGTCGTTCTTCGAGCAGTCGTGATGTCACAGCGGCCAGTGCGCATGGCCGTCATTGACGATGGCACTACATATCAACGTATTGCCACGCACCTACACCTCCAGCGGGGAATCACGCTCTACGGCCGAATCTCTATGGATCTAAGTGACACCGAAGACACCATTGGTCACATTTCCGATATCGAGCGCTTGGCCGCAGAACTCAACCTCGACCGCGTGATTTTCGGTTCGATGAACTCTATTACCCCCGAAATAGCCCGCTGGTACCGACGGACGACCGAATTGGTAGACACGGCCCTGGTGCCCCGCATGTTTGAAGTCATCTCCTGGCGAAGTCGGCTCACTGAGATGTCCGGACTCCCCCTGCTCGAGATGGCCCCTCGCCACGTCAGTCGCTTTGACCTCGCACTCAAGCGGGGCTTTGACATCGTGGTTGCATTGGTCTTGTTGATACTCAGCATCCCGCATTCCATTGTGATCGCACTGTTAATCAAACTGACTTCACGCGGACCGGTCTTCTATCGGCAGGAACGGCTGGGTCTGAATCGCAAACCATTCACCATCTTGAAGTTCCGCACCATGCAGATTGCGCCAGGCAATGTCGCAGACAGCACTACTCCATCTGGCGATGATGCTCCTCTCTACGTCACGCGCGGCAAGATGCAAGAAACCAATCGGCGGACTTGGATTGGTGGATTCATTCGAAAAATCGGACTGGACGAAATTCCTCAATTCATCAACGTGCTCACGGGCTCCATGAGCATCGTTGGCCCCCGTCCCTTCATCGTCTCCGAGAGCGACATCCAAGACCCCTTCTACGCGCGTCGCTACGACGTGCGCCCAGGCATTACCGGTCTCTGGCAAGTTTCGGGTCGTAACAACCTCACCGCCGAGGAACTCCGCCAGCTGGACTATCTCTACGTCTCAGCTTGGTCCATGTGGTGGGATATCAAGATTTGCTTCGACACGCCTCGCGCCATGCTGCGAGGGCTCGGCGCCTACTAATCATGAGGCGAGTACCGCTCGCGCTCGCGCACGACTACCTCACGCAGCGCGGTGGAGCCGAACGGGTTGTGGCTGCCTGGACTCAGTTTGCGCCGACAGCTCCGCTCTTCACCAATCTCTACGAATCGGCCACCACATTCGACGAGTTCGCCACCGTTGATGTGCACACCGGTCGACTAAACCGGATTCCCTTTTTCCGTCACCATCACCGAGCCGCCTTGCCGTTCCTGGCGTCGGCTACCCGGTCAATTGAAATCACGGCCGACATCACGTTGGCCAGTTCGTCGGGCTGGGCTCACGGCGTTACGGCATCGGACTACCTCGCCGTCTACTGTCACGCCCCCGCTCGGTGGCTCTATCAGACCGAACGTTATCTTCAAAGAGACGGCCTCGGTCTCAGCGCCCAGGCTTCTCGGCTCTGGTTGAACCGCTTGCGCCGATGGGATCAAGCAGCCCAACGACGCGCCGATCTCTACATCGTTAATTCTTCCGCGACCCAGTCGCTCGTCGAAGAGGTATACGGTCGTTCCGCTCCAGTTGTGGCCCCGCCAGTCGACATCCCTGCAACTATTCCCGGGGATGAAGACCTCGGAGACGTCTTGGTTGTGGCACGGCTACTGCCGTACAAGAACATTGATCTGGCGCTCGAGGTAGCACGCTCGATGCCGGATATTCGATTCCGCATTGTCGGTGACGGACCCCTACGTGAGAGTCTCCGTCAACATGCCCCCGCCAATGTCAAACTCCTCGGTGCCGTTAGCGACGAAGAGTTATGGCGAGAGTACGCCAGCACCAAAGTCCATCTGGCCCTCAGCCACGAAGACTTCGGAATCACTCCCCTGGAGGCCGCCGCTGCCGGTAAGCCCACGGTGGCGCGACGTTCGGGCGGCTACCTCGACACCATCACTCGCCAAACTGGAATTCTGATCGCCGAAAACGACCTGAGCGTGCCCACCATTGTCGAGACGCTCAACCTTGCTTTTAGCAGTGCGTGGGATCGGGGCCACCTACGGCAGCACGCCGATCAGTTTTCGCGCGAAGCCCATTGGTCGAAACTGCAAGCAGTGGTTCTAGGCCTCTAGTTGCCAGTTGTGGAGTTAACCCAGGCGTCCAAACGCTTGGCCACTGATTCATTGGTGAAGTGTTGCAACACCGCTGCTCGACCCAGCTCACCTAGACGCACACCCTCGTCGCCATAGGCGTTTCGTCGTAGGGCTTCGCTTAGTCCGCGCACATCGCCCTCGGGCACGAGCGTGATTCCAGTCATTTCTGAGACCCAGGGAATCTCACCTGAGTCGTACGCCACCACAGGCCGACCTACCGCGAGAGCCTCAATGATCACACGCCCAAACTGTTCCGTCCATGTGGGCGTCGTTCGACTGGGTAGGGCTAATACGGAAATTGATTCGTAGAACTCGGCAACGCGCTCCGGCGCCAGCGCACCATGCCAGCGCACGCGGGCGGGCAATGGCGAAAACAGTGTGCGGAGTTCACCGTCGCCCACTACTTCGAGTGACAGCGACTCGTCCATCGCTACTGCCTGCAGCAGGTCGGTAAGTCCTTTGGATTCAACCAGGCGGCCGACGTATCCGACGACACCCTCGCGACGTGGCGTGATTGTTTCTACAACTCCATCGATACCGTGGGGCACTACGTCAACGTTGTCTGGCATCGCCCCCCAGCCAATGGCCCGATCACCCGCCGCACGCGAGCGAGCTATGACCAAACTGGCATGACGCAGAACTACGCGACGCCACCGCTTCGCGGGCCAAGGCATCGAGCGATCAAGATTCTCAGCGGCCTGAATGGCATACGGCAATGCTTTACTCCGAGCAAAACGTGCACACTGCAACCCCGCGAGGGAGAAGGACTCTTCTTCAATGATGCAGACTTCGGGATCAAAGGCCCGAATCGCGCTATTTCGATGCAACGATCCTCGGTAGCGAAAGCGTTGCGGTGCACCCGCTCGAGATACCCGGAGAGGTAACAGGCAACCCTGGAGACCCGCGTGGGCCTCGGGATGGAAGGGGTGCTGAGAGAAATCATGGCGCCACGTGTCGGGGGTCACGATGAGCAGTTCGTGTCCCAAGCTGCGCAATTCGGCGTAAACCGACTGATTAGCCGCCACTACTGAGGCGTGGCTAAATACCAAAACTCGCTTCGTCACCTCTCTATCGTGGCAGAAACACACCCCTACCGAGCGACCTGCCACAATCATTGACGTGAATGAGCCCACTGAGACCAGCGAGCCCCGACGGCGAGGCCAGGAATATCGCGGTGCTCGGGCCGCGACGAATTCCCTCGTTACGGCCGCCGGCGTTGTCTGCGTCCTCCTCATCGCACTTGTAACGACACCTATCTCACTTTCACATCTCGGGCTCGTGGAGTTTGGTATCTGGAGCTTCGTAACGGTCACCGTGGGCTACATCTCGACCCTCGATCCCGGATTTGGCAATATGGTCGTTCGCTATGGTGCCCGAGGTCGCATCGAGGGTGACCACCTGATCGGGGCGCGCATTACCACGGTGGGCACGTTGGCCTGGCTCGGCATTGGCGCCCTCGGTCTGCCAATCGTGGTGGCGATTGTGCATCCTCTGATGCATCATCTCAATTACAGCCCCGGCGTTCAGAGTGCCGCTGAACGTTTCTTCTACTGGACGTACGCACTGGTCTTTTTTGGCTCAATATTGGCCACACTCTCATCCAGGCTGGTAGCCGTTGGTGAACAGTGGATCATCACCGTGATCGACGTGGCCTCGCGGTTGATCTACGCGGTGCTACTCATCGTGCTACTCGTTCACGGCATGCGCCTGTCAGCCATCGTGATTGCCACATCTGTCCAGTACGCCGTTTCGTATCTGGCGACACTTATTGTCATCATTCTTCGACACGGCACGCCTTACGCCAGCCCGCGGGGCATATCGCCCGAGATTCGCAAGGAGCTGCGCCGGGTCAGTGGATGGTTTCAGCTCAATTCGATTCTCGAAACCCTGACCTACGAGACAGATCCAATCGTCATCTCCACCTTGGTGTCACCAACGGCCACAGGCCTGTGGTCGATTGCTCAGCGATTAGCCCGACAAATCACCTACTTCGGCTACATCCCCAACGGCAATCTCCTCCCAACCATTTCCGCCGCTGTCGCCGCCGATGAAGGCTTAGACGGCCTCCGACGAATCTACGTACGAGCCAACCGGATCATTGTGCTCATCGGAGTCGGCATGGCCGGCATAGTGATGGCCCTCGGGCCGGTCCTGCTCACCGCGTGGCTCAACCGACCATTCCTTAGCGCCTCAACGGCCACGATTCTCATCGCCCTTGGCATGGTCGCGGGCACACCCCGCCCCGCTACGGCCGCAGCTATCTTCGCGATTGGCAAAGTGGGCCTCGGCACCCGTGCACAGTTGGTGGCCTTTTTGGTGAATGTCGTTCTCACCCTCGCCCTAGTTAAGCCCTTTGGGCTAAATGGCGTACTCGTGGGAACTCTCTGCGCGAAGGTCTGCGCCACGTCATATCTCCTCGTGCGCTTTTCGCGAATGGTCGAAAGCTCTGCACGCGTCTTAATCCTCCCCTGGATTGCACGGGTGACGCTGATCGGAGCCACCGCCACCGTCACGACGCGCCTCCTCATGGATCGCTGGGAGTGGGCCCTTGAAACACGGTGGCACGCCCTGGACGCCACCGTGGCGCTGAGCCTCCTCTTTACTCTCATTGCACTGGTAGTCATACGTCTCACGAACTATTTCTCTCGGGAAGATTTGCTGTGGCTCCGCGGAGCCATGCCTCGGCCCATTCGCCGATGCTTCACCGATCGGGCTATTCGAATGTTGAGTGGCTCGTGACGACAATCTCTCTCATCATTCCCTCCTACGGTCGGGCGCGCGATCTCGGAGTGGCACTCGATTCGGCCCTACTGCAAGATCAACCGTTTGAGGAAGTAATTGTCGTGGCACGAGCCGACGACCCCGCAACCACCTCAGTCGCCCAGTCGCGAGGCGTCTCCATCGCCGTTGTTAGCGAGCCCGGCGTACTAGCGGCGATGTTGGCGGGCGCCAAGGTGGCCACGAGCGAAGTGGTGGCTTTCACCGACGACGACGCTCGCCTCCCCGCCAATCACGCCATGCGTCTGCGCCACTACTTCTCCGATCCCGCTCTCAGCGGAGTTGGTGGTCGCGACGTGCTGTACGACGGTGACGTCCAACGGCTCACGTCCCTGACGAGCAATGTCGGCCGAGTGCGATGGTTCGGACGTGTTGTTGGTAATCACCATCGAGGTGAAGGCGCCATTAGGCAGGTTTTCATGCTGAAGGGCGTAAACGCGGCCTACCGCCGTTCCGCTCTGGCATTTCCGAATGGCCTTCGCGGTCAAGGGGCTCAGCCTCACTTCGAAGTCGCACTGGGCGAATGGATTGCTCGCCATCACGGCGTTCTGCTCTACGACCCATCACTGACAGTCGCCCACCACCCGGCTACCCGCCTTGGTGACGACCAGCGCACTTCCCCCTCCAATTCAGCAATCTTGGATTCGGCCTACAACCTCACCCGGTCGCTCCCGCGACACTTCGCCACGCGGAGACTCCTCTACGTCCTCTTGGTGGGTGACACCAACTGTCCGGGTGTTGCCCGATTGCTCGTAGCCCGCCTGCGGGGCGAACGGTCCGTATTGGTCCGGCGACGCCCTAGTTGGCACGGAACCATCATGGCGTGGGCCGAACGATCGGAACCTCTGAGCTTCGAACGCTGTAGCGCCTAATTGAGAAGTTCGCGGAGCGCCGTTTCAAGTTGATCGGCGACCACGGCAGGGCGGAAGAGTCGCTCCGCCTCCGACCGGCACTGAGTCGCCAATGCAGAACGATCTGCAGCGCTGAGCGAAGCCAAGCGCCGGATATGCGCCACAACTACCTTCGACTCGCCATCACCGACTGGCACCACATACGAGACAGCCGGTGAGACTTCCTCGCTCGCCCCAACAAAAGGGGTGACAATCACCGGGACACCGGCAGCCAGTGATTCCGCCACGGTCAGCCCGAAGGGCTCATAACGAGATAGTTGCAGTAGAGCCAGACCGTTCTGGAGTGCGTCGAATACCTCGGAGCGGCTCTTATGCCCAACGACATTGGTAACCGCCGCATCGCACCGTGCGACAGTGTCGCGATAGTCGCTCCAGAGTGAGTGGTTTCCAATTACTTGGAACCGAATCGCCTCTTCGCTCTCGATTCTTTCGCTCTTCCAGCGGTGCGTAACGTCCGCAACAACTTCGAGCCCTTTTCGCACCGCCAGTCGCCCCACCACCAAGACGTCACTACCGCCTGGCCCCACTGTGACTTCATCGACGTTGATGCAGTTAGGCACGACGCGAACACGTTCCGCACTGACGCCGTAGTCCCTAACAATGGCGTCACTGAAGTTACGACTGATCGCCAAAATGCCGGTAGCTCGCCGTGCGTCACGAGCCTGGCGTACGCTGCGGAGCTGTAGCCATCTCGAAACAATCAGATGCTTCAAAGCCGACTGCGAGCTCACTCCGGCTGCGTACTCGCGATCAAACCAGGTGCGCTCCCCTTGAGCGTGAACCGAGGGGTGCATGATGACTGGAATGTCTATGTTGCGAGGTACTCCCACGCTCTCCATTGCGGAGAACTGGTAGATGAAGTCATACGGAGTGGCCCGATGTAGCGCACGAAGCCGCTTCGCTAACCGTTGCCGCCCACGGGCGGCGTACAGCTGGCTCGTCATCATCTTGGTAACTGGATTACGTGAATACCACTTCTCGAACGCAAAGTTGGAGCGCTCAACGATGTAGTTCAGGCCCTCTCTTTCGCCAAGACCGTAGGGGTCGTCATCTTCCTTGGAGGCGACAACGAACACATCGATACTGTGACCGCGCTGCAACATCTGTTCCAGCAAAAGCCCCGCGACGCCGGGTGCGCCACCGGCCTGGGGGTGAGGCGACGGCCCCACGTAGGCGATACGCCATCCGGGGAACCGTAGACCTGGCACCGCCCGCGAATCACGATCATTCAAAAAACGCCACTTCGACCAGACGGTCCAAGCATTAACCGCCAGCTGACCACCGGCCACCCACGCCCAACGACGGAACTTTCTCGGGGAACGAAACGCGCCAGTATCTCGTCCAATTGATCGCCAGCGATGTGCGGCGCCCGTCAGGGGCGCCCAGCGCAGAGGGCGCCGTGAAGCCTTGCGCTCGGGGTGTCGAGCGAGAACCAACCAGTCGTCAATCGCAATGACCCCTCGACGGCGCCACTGTTTCGCCGAGAAAGGGCGACCTGGATGCGTCACCCGCATCGCTGGCTCAAAGCCCACGGGCCCGACTTCCTTTTGAATACGCCACGCCACATCGCGATCTTCGTGTGCCGCATGAGGAAAGAGGCGATCAAACCCACCAACCGCTACAAAGGCCTCGCGGCGATAGGCAACGTTGCACGTAAGAAAACTCCCGCCGTCATGGTCTTCGACGGAGTGTTCGTAGATGGCAGAAAACGGTGGTGACGTCGTGTCCCCGGTCACGCCGGCAAACGAGGGATTGGCGTCGAGAAATCCACGGGCTGCCGAAACCCAACCCTCATGAACTGTGACATCATCATCAGTGAAGAGGATGACTGCACCGGTGGACTGCTGAACGCCGTAGTTGCGTGCCCGCGCCGGCCCGATTCCTGAAGTGCGCAGAAAGGTAACCCCGGGAAACGTGGCTGCGTCGTAGGGGGGCGAAGAGCCATCGTCGACGACAACAATCTCCCCACGACCCTCCAGCTCTTCAACCTGAGGTCGGAGCGTCGAGAGCAAGGCGCCGAGGAGTTCCGGTCGGTCCTTCGAAGCTATGACGACGGAAATCTCCACGGCTCTATTCCAGCACGGATTCGTAGACCGACTCGACCAACGCCCCCATTCGGGGAGCCCCGTACCGTGCCGCCGTCATGCGGGCCTGATTCCCCAGGAGTCTGCGATCAATGGTGCCTGCACTTACTCTCCGAAGTGTCTCAGCCAACGAAATAGCGTCATTCGGCTCGTAGAAGAGACCATTCACGCCATCGACGACGAAGTCCAGCACGCCTCCCTGCCGTGGCACCACAACGACACGACCTGCAGCCATCGACTCGGTCACTACATTGCCGAACGGCTCCGGTGATCGTGAGGTAAGAACGGTCACGTCAAAGTTCTTCACTATTGAAGGAACATCGTCAACCGCACCGAGAAAACGTACTTTGTCACCGAAAGGTTGAGCCTGTTCGCGCAAACGTTCCTCAAAGGAAATTTCATCGAAGAGCGCACCGCCCACAAACGACACCGTGACGGGTAAATCGCCCAGCAGGGCCAGAGCATCCAGCATGAGGTCCTGGCCCTTCCACGCCGCGATTCGTCCAATAACTCCGATGCGCAACTCTTGCTGCACTTCAGGCTCGGGAATATCAAAAAATGCTCCATCAACCGGGCTGTGAATGACGTGCGCATCGCTATTGGTTGCCTGAGCCGTGGTGTGAGAATTAGCAATAACTGCATCAGAGCGCATTGCTAATAGCAATCTGAGCACACGAGCGGTGGGCTCTGACAGGTAGGGGGCCGACCAGAGGTCACGCACGTGGGCCACTAGTCGCCAGGGACGACCAATCGAAGCCACCGTGCCCAGCACAAAGGCTTTTAGCGAATTCGTATGAACCAGCAGGGCGCCACGCCGTCGTAGTAGTTGCCCGAGACGCACCGAAAAAATCATTGAGTCCCAGAGCGACACTGCGAGGCCGCCCCAAATATTTTCACGACGACGCGACTGAGTTCTTTGATTCATCGGGAAAATCTCGTAGGTGATTCGCCGTCGTCGAAGCTCGCTCTCGAATGGACCATTCTCAAAGAGCACCACATGAGGAATAAAGCGACCTCTAGTAGCGAGCGCTTCGGCCGTGCGGCCTATCGCGAGCTCACCACCACTCAATCGCGCCGTGTGGTCTAGAACAATCACCCCTTCGGGTTCCTCTACTCGTGTAAGTAACAACTCGTAGTGCTGCGCAAAAAATTGAGCAACGGCCGACCATGACAGACCGGCGATGCTCTGGCGGACTACAGCAGGATCGCAATCCTGCTGACCCAGCACGCTGACAATCCGTGATGCCAATTCACCGACGTCACCAGCACTGAATGAGCTGACAAAGGGCGACATTTCGGCCACTTCAATGAGACCATCCACGTCACTGACTACAACGGGGGTGCCTGTAGCCAGAGACTCCAGCACGACTAACCCGAATCCCTCATGGGCCACCGTCGGAACCACCGTCAATGACGCCGCACCCATCCAGCTGTTTCGTTCCGTCTCGCTGACGATTCCCACCAGTCGAACTCTTTCAGAAAGTTCCAGAGTCTTGACGAGTGATTCGAGCGCGGCTCGTTCGGGTCCTTCACCAACTATGACGAGCTCGACCCCAGGCAATTGCACCATGGCGTGAATCAGTGTGTCTAGCCCCATTCGAGCAACCAATCGCCGTACCGCCACGATGAGGTGACTGTCGGCGTTGACACCGAGTTGCCGACGAGCGTCTGCTCGTGTCGTCGAACTTTGAAAGTGGACGCCGGGCGGTACGACGCTGACCCTTTCCGGACGAACTCCATACTTCGTGATGGCCACTTGGGCGAATGCGTGCGACAGCACCACCACCGATTCAGCGCGGCGCAGGACAAATCGTTCTAGGCGCCGCTTGACGATTGAAGCCATCATCGATCCGCCCGTCCAGCGACTTTCATCAGCCCAGGGACCTTGAAAATGGACGACCATCGGACGATGGCGAAGCGCGCCGGTAGCCACCGCCCAAACGGCGTGGGCCGCAAAGTGGACATCGAGGAGATCGGCGTCAGATCCACGAACAACGCGTGCCACCTCAAGATTTCGTCGCCAGAGTGGACCTTGCCTCAGTGGATGGCCGTATGCCTCATCCCCACCAACCCATGTGGCAACGGCATCCACGCCTTCAGTACGAAGCGCTTCGACAAGATTCGTGCAGTAGGTATTCAGCCCACCAACTCGCACCACCATGGACTCCAGTCCAACGTGGAGTACCGACAAGGTCATGCGTGACCCGCCGCAACTTCTCGGTAGAGCTCTTCGTAGTTTGCAATCATCCGAGAGAGTGAAAACTCCCGTGCTCTTCGCGACGCGAGCTTGCCCATCGATAAAACGTTGAGCCGATCGGCAGACCAGACGTCCAAGAATCCCGCCAGTTGCGACGCACTTCCATCGAAAATGGTGCCGCCTTCGTCCTCGCCAACAAGACGGCGGGCCACACCGACATCTGTTGACAACACCGCACAGCCAGTCAGGGCGGCCTCGACAAGAAATAGCCCGAACGACTCATAGGTTGAGTTGCACAAAATGATGTCGTGCTTGGCATACTCCGGGACGACGTCGTCAAGCGGGCCAGTAAAGGAGACTCGATCTGCAAGACCTAGCGAGTGAGCGAGCTTCAGGTACGGGGCAGCATCTCCCTTGCCCACCACGGTGAGTGTCATTGCGTTGTCGCGCGCCATCGCCAGGGCCCGAATGGCACCACCGACACCCTTGAGGGCGAAATCTCCAGTCACCATTAGGACGCGCAAAGACTCTTCGCCGGAGCGTTGGACGAATGGAAAACTATTTTCGTCCACGCCGTTGGGAATCACCCGGACGGGCATGTCGGGATAGTGCTCACGAAGCTGATCGGCCACCGAGTCTGAAACAGCGACGAGTAGACCCGTATTTTCTGGCGTGAAATTCCGGCGTTCCAGCATGCGACCGATGGTGCGAGCAATCCAGGCGTTGAGGTAACGCCACAGCCGGTTCTCCCCCTTGACCACCTTGGCGGCAGCCTGGCAAAGATGGACCGTGGCAATGTCGGAGCCACCATTATTTATCGCGCCACACGTGTGTGATATTCCACCCTTGATCATTAGATCGCTCTTAGTGGGTGAGCGAAAATAGAAACCGGCGATACGGGCAAAAGCTGGCTTCTTGGCGATCTGAACCGGAATCCTCTCCAGGGCGTGGTGCAGCTCTGGCAACCCCTCACCAGCAACGATGTGCGTTGCAAACTGTTCATTGAGGCCATTGAGGAGGGCGAAGTTCATTCGCTCCATCCCGCCACCCTGGGCACTTACCGAATGCGCAATGAACCAGACATCAATCTGCTCTTGATCCATCAGATACGCGCCACCCTCCGTGGTTCGCCTGGCTTACGCCAGGTGAAGGCGGGTGCCGTCTCCACTGAAGGCAACGTTAGGTCCACTTCGGCGTCCTGCCGACTCAAGAGTCCGTCTCCGGCACCCACAACAAACCAGAGCAGCCAGCAGACCGAATAGAGGTTGCCATTCGTCCACTGCAGAAGGGTGGCCATAATGACGCCCAGCACTAGGAGCCCAAGGGGGTCTCGCCGAACAATGGCGAGGCGATAGCCCATGGCGGTCATCCGCCACAACATCAAGAAGTAGATAATCAAGCCAAAGATTCCGAAGGCAATACCCATGTTGCCGGGGTCGAACTCAGTACCGGCCGTCTTGCTGGTAGTGCTGTATCGACTTGCGGCCAAGTTCGTTGATCCGGAACCGTGTCCGAACGGGTTCTTGAATGCCGAAAACATTCCCACTCGAGTTGCTTTGATGTGACCAGGCAGTGACGAGCCCGAACCCGTTGGGTCGGTAATTCCGCTGAGTTGGTGATTCGCTAGAACTGCCGCGGTGGAATCGGGACCCTGCAACGCCGCCGAGCCGCCTCCACCACCAATCGCTCCAGCAAAGACGACCAGAACGACTACGGCCGATACTCCGAAGATAGCGACGGTGATTGGTCGCATTCGTAATCGAGCTGCCATGACGACACCAAGGGCAAGTGCCGAAAGAAAGATTGAGGTTCGCTGCGACTCGTAAAACAATGCGAGCGCGACAACGGTCATAGCGGCAAGATGAAGCGGCAGTGGCATCCGGACCGACTTGGCGGCCAGCACGGACCACACGATGAGGCCCACACTCAAAAATACGGCGTACTCCTGTGCCGAAGAGAAGGTACTGAAGGCTCGGACAATGCCGGACCCCAAGTTCAAAGCCGTGTACCCCTTGGACTCAATCCAGGTGAGATCCCAGGAAGGAAATTGCACGAACTGTTGGTACAGACCGTAGAGGGCGGCCACCAAAGAAAGGATCGCCACGTTCCACGCCACGCGCCAGAGGACGTCAACCGAACCAAAACGTCGGCCGATCCAAAACGCCAAAGTCGGCACAAAGACAAAGAGCAGTCCTCCGACACCGGCCATGAGGCCACCCTGTTTGGGATTGGCAACTTCAAGGATGGCCACAATGTTGAACCCGAGGACGACTCTCGCCAGCTTGGAGAGAGGTGGAGCACCCCTGGTGTTCACGGTCACCAGCATTAGGACAATCAGGGCCACGGGCCCAATAATCAAAACTGGGTCACCAGAGAAGGTGACGTTGCCACCACCGGGCGTAAACCGCCGAACGAAACCCAGGAAGACCATCCAAACCGGCATGATGGTGATGAGTAGCTCGGGACTGGACCATGCGATTGAGATCACCAGCGGAATGGTGATTACGGCAAAAATTACGTGAGTCCCCGCCACCAGCGAAATGAGCAGCGAGCCAACCGTAGCGACCAGCACAATGAGCCAAGACCGACCACCGCGCGAGCTACTCGACTGGCCCTGAGGGGCCACAGAAGTACTCATCGAGACCGTCACAGGTTCATTTTGGCACAAGGTCCCTTATTTTTCAGCCTCACGCCTCCATGGCGATACTTTTCAAGGGGTAGAATTCGCAAGTGGAGACAAACGCCGAGGTCCGTCGGACACCAATGGATTACCTCCAGACCGTGTGGCGGCGTCGCGTCACTGTGTTGGTCTGCACCCTCACCGCACTTGGCCTGATGATTGCAGTCGACACGGTTCGGCCATCGAAGTACGCCTCGACAGCCAAGGTCTCCTTCGGCACCCGAACGCTGACGGTGACCGCCATGGGCACCAACCTCATCCGCCTACAGTCAGCACCGGTCCGCTTGGCCGCCCGGGGACTCCTAGGCGTTGGACTACCAGGCTGCTCCATCAAGCAAGAGGGAACAACAGCTATTGCTGACATCACCTGTAACGCGAACGATCCATCGTTGGCCGCTCGGGCCGCCAACGCGTATGCCGACGGCTACAACCAGGTCATGCGATCGCAGAGCGTGCAACGTGCGCTGAGCGCCGCGCAATACATCCGCAGCACCATTGACGCCCAGAATTCATCGATTGCAACTTTGACCGCCGCGGCCGCTTCGGTTAATAAAAACTCAATCCTTGGCAAGCTTTATGCCAAGCAACTCACGGAGGCATACGGAAAGCTGCAGGGACTCCAGTCGCAACTCAATGCCGTAGAGCTGGCCTCACTGAATCCACGCAACGCCATTTCCGTCCTGCAGATGGCCTCCCCCAACCGGACACCTCTCTCCCCCAAGCCGACCTCTGACGCCATCTTGGCGTTCATTGCGGGCCTCGCCCTCGGCGTCGGTATCGCGGTAGTGCGTGAAACCATGGATGACAAACTTCGGACGCGGGCGGAGTTGGAGCAGATCAGCCTTGGACGCCCCGCGATTGGTTTGATTCCCAGTATTCGTGAGTGGGAGGACCGCAAGACTCCACTCCTCATTAGCGCCGAGCAGCCCAAGAGCCCACCTTCGGAGGCATTCCGCTCCTTGCGTACTTCGCTCCAATTCATGTCGCTCGACGACCCGATCAAAACACTTCTCATCACGTCACCAGCGGCGGCCGATGGCAAAACGACCATTACTTCCAACCTCGCATACACCATCGCCTCGGCCGGTCAAGAAGTCATAATCGTTGGTTGCGACCTCCGCAAGCCTCGCATTCACGAATTCTTTGGAGTGAAAAACGAAATTGGCTTCACCTCAGTACTCCTGGGCGAAGCCGACCTTGATGACGCCATTGTTGAGGTGCCCGGTTCGGCCTATCTCCGCATTCTTCCCGCTGGCCCTATTCCGCCGAACCCCGCAGAGCTCTTGTCCGGGCGTCGGGCTCAGTTGGTGATGGAGCAGCTCAAAGAGCGTTGTGACGTGGTCATCATTGACTCACCGCCGATGCTGCCTGTTTCGGACGCCCAGGTGCTTTCGGCCAAGGCCGATGCGGTAATCCTCGTAGCGGCTGCTGGAATCTCCGCGAAGCGAGATGTAGCCCGATCAGTCGAACTTCTCATGCAGGTTGACGCCGCACTAATCGGCGTGGTGCTGAACCGCGCACCTTCGAGCGATGGCTACTCCTACTACCGATACGGCTATGGATACGGATATGGCTATGGCTACGGCTATGGATATGGCTACGGCGGAAGCAGTGCATACGGCGGAGCTTCGACACCGGTTCCTGAGAATCTGGCCATGCCCGAGCCAACGACAATTAAGCCCTAGGTAGACCTAGGTCCACCGTGAGCCCTCGTTACCGCCACCGCAAGTCACGACCGCTGCATAGTTTTCGCTACGGCCGATTCCACTTCAATCAACACCGTGAGGGCATACGCCACACCCATTCGCGGCGACGTGATCGCGCGTCAGAACCAAGCCGGCGCAGCGCATTCCGTGGCGTTCCTCGAGCAGTACTTCTTCGCGAACTTCGCTGGCAATTTCTCCGTGGCCTACTCGTGGCTGTCATCTTGCTGGTGGTCTGGGCTCTCGGTTTTGGAGTCTGGGATATTTTGCGAGCCAAGTCTGATATCACGGCCGCCAAGAATGCGGCGACCAAGATCATTGATGGTCGCGACTCGCTGTTAACCAGCCAGGGACGCGCCAGCGCAGCAGTACAGCTGCACTCAATGCACTCTGCCGCCTACAGCGCCGACCTTCGACTCAAAGGCTCAGCCCCACTCACCGTGCTGAGTTGGATACCGTTCGTGAATCGCCAAGTGAACGGGCTACGCGATGCCGTCAGTGATGTTGACGAAACAGCGGCTCAGGGTCAGCGCCTCCTCGCATCGGCAACCGCGGCTGCTGATGCCAGTCACGGCACCTACGTTGACCTGCCAACACTGAAGAGCCTGAATGAACAGGTTCACGCTTCTCGCCTCGCACTGCATGGTCGGGTTCGTTCCGCGAGCGGACTGGTTGGGCCCATCAAGTCCGCTCGAATTTCCATCAATCACCAATTGCGGGTTCTCAATGGACTCCTGAAGAATGCTGACAGCGCACTGACTTTCGCACAGCCCTTCCTCGGCAGTACTGGACCGCGAACATACTTCGTCGCTGGTTTGAACAACTCGGAAATGCGCGATCAGGGAATGGTTCTGAGTTGGGCCATCCTTAAAGTCAATGGAGGCCACTTCGAGATGAGCCACTCCTCCACGGTGGGAACCATCTCCCTTCGTAAGCCGGCCGTCGTCCTCACCGATAAGGGCACGAAGACAGTTTTTGGGCCACTGGAGCCAACTCGAATCTGGCAATCAGTAAACGCCGTTGGTGACTTCCGCACATCGTCGAAGTGGATGATGGCCATGTACGCCGCTGCCCGAGGCGAGCACGTTGATGGCGTCCTCGGTATTGATGTCGTCACGCTCCAAAACATTTTGCGCGTGACTGGCCCGGTTCGCATCCCGAATACCAAGCCGGCCATTAACTCGGCCAATGTTGCCAGTCTGATACTTCACGATCTATACGTGAAGTATCCCGCCGGCGCCCAGCAGCAGGGCCGTCGTGATGAAATCTCAGCTATCGCCCAAGCGGCCGTTACCAAGATGAAGCGGGGTGGCTTCGACTCGGCCGTCTTGATTAAGGCCCTTGCGAAGTCCACTGGGGGCCGCCACCTCCTGTTCTACGACGCCAACAGCACCAATGAAGCCAACATCATCAAGTTTGGGGCGTCAGGTGCCCTCACGAGTCACAGCGGCAATGTGATTCACACCTCAATCCAGTCCGGTGTTGCCGCCAAGCTCGATTGGTTTATGCACGAAACGTTGAAGTACGACATTCGTGTCAATAGTGAGGGAACGGCCTTCATCACGACGACGATCACCCTCAATAACACGGCCCCGCCTCACCCCAAGCCCTCATACGCATTTGGTCCCGATAACACCAATACGCACATCGCCGGTGAGTACATCGCACGTATCTATCAGTGGCTGCCCGCCAACGCCGAATCACCTGCTGCAGTGAAGGAAGAGGGTCTCACTCTGACGCGCACTGTCGTTCACGTGCCGGCCCACCAAGCCAATGTGGCGGTGTTGCAGGCAGTGATAAAAAATGCCGTCAAAGACGGAGCCCTTTCCTTCACCTTCATCCCCCAGGGAACCATCAGGTCGATTCCGGTGACCGTCACATTACATAGTGATGTTTCGCTCAATGGCCCCGGAACTATCACCTGGTCTGGTGCTAACACCAAGACGGTTACCTGGTCGGCCAACCGATAAGAAACTGGGCCACCTTGTGGCTGAGAAGTTCCAATTCGTTAATCATGTCGCTGAAGGCCTGAAGATCTCCGCCAAGGCCCGGATCTCGCACGTCATCAGCACTATCGACGCCGAGTAGTTCTTCCCGTCGGCGCGTTCCATGGACGACCGCAAGCCATTCAGCAAACGACTCGGCGTCACGGTCTGGGGGATTCAGTTGAGCTCGCCGTGCGAACTCCCGCATAGTAAAACTTCTCGGCCATAGCGCGGGATTACGAACAACGGCATCTCGAAGAATGGCGCGTTCCATAAACAGGTAGAGATCGGCGTCCAGATCATTGCTGGCGAGCTGCTCGCCGCTCACACTGACGAGAGAGAGCCCGTGTTGCTCTAACGCCTTGGTCATAGGCTCCGGAGTGCTCCCTGGTCCGCCGGCTACGCCCCGTGAGAACACCTCGACACCATCTTCCCCCGCGAGCAAACGGACCAGGAGAGATTCCGCTACGGGGCTACGGCACGTGTTGGCGAAGCAGATAATTCCGACGCGCACGACTAACGCCCCTCTTGACCAGCGAACTGAGTCTGATACAGATCGTTGTAGAGACCACCCATGGCAATAAGTTCGTCGTGCGTTCCCCGCTGCACGATGCGACCGGCATCAATCACGAGAATCTGAGTGGCGTTACGAATTGTCGAAAGACGGTGGGCGATAACAATCGATGTCCGCTTAGCCATGGTTTCGTCGAGTGCCCGTTGCACGGCAGCCTCGCTCTCAGCGTCAAGATGAGCGGTCGCCTCGTCGAGCACGACGACACGCGGGGACTTCAGCAAGAGACGCGCCAAGGCCACTCGTTGCTTCTCGCCACCGGAGAGGCGGTAGCCCCGTTCCCCAACGACTGTGTCTAGGCCGAGCGGCAGAGAGGAGACCATGTCAAAAATCTGGGCCGACCGCAAAGCATCTTCCATTTCGGCCACCGTGGCCTCGGGTCGTGCGTAGAGCAGATTGGCCCGCAAAGTGTCGTGAAATAGGTGGGGATCTTGTGCCACGACACCCACGGTGTCAGAGAGGGAGACCTGGGTTGCATGCCGTACATCGACGTCTCCGATGACTACGGAGCCGCGATCCACGTCGTAGAGACGCGAGACCAGCATTGACATAGTCGTCTTGCCGGCGCCCGAAGGACCAACGAGGGCGGTCACGGTCCCGGCGGGCACCGTGAAACTCACATCATGCAGAACTTCAGTTCGAGGCGTATCGTCCAGAACGGCGACGGCCTCGAGTGACGCCAGTGACACTTCAGCCGCTGCCGGGTAGGCGAAGTCCACGTGATCAAAGACAACGGCCACGGGACCTTCTGGAATCTCCACGGCATTAGGCGCCTCTTTAATAGTGGGCTCCAGATCGAGCACTTCAAAGAGGCGCTCGAACGTCACCAGGGCCGTCATGAAGTCCAAATGCAGACTTGAGAGCTGGGTCAATGGTCCGTACAGGCGCGTTAGGTACAACGTGAGGGCCACAATGGTGCCCTTGCTGATAGTCCCCCACGTCACCGCGAGACCTCCAAAGCCGTACGCGAAGGCCGTGGCTAACGATGCGGTTAACGAAAGAGTGACAAAGAATATTCGTGAGTACGTGGCCTGCTCAACGCCAATGTCTCGAACCTGCGCAGCCCTCTGCTCAAAGTACGCCACTTCTTTGGCCGGACTACCAAACAACTTGACAATCATGGCGCCGGCCACGTTGAAGCGCTCGGTCATCACATTGTTCATCTGGGCGTTGAGTTCCATCGAACGGCGAAACAATCCTCCGAGCCGTCGGCCGACGAGTCGGGCTGGGATGAGGAAGAGGGGCAGCAGGACGAGCGCCACGATGGTGATCTGCCAGCTCAAGAAGAACATGGCGGAAAGGATGAGCAGCACCATCACCACGTTGCCAATGGCGTTCGAGAACAGCTCGGTGAAGGCCTGCTGGGCGCCAATCACGTCATTATTGAGACGAGTAATCAACGCCCCGGTCTGGGTTCGTGAGAAGAATGCGATAGGCATCGACTGAATATGGCGATAGACCCGTAATCGGAGGTCAAAGATGAGACCTTCACCCAGCCAAGCCGAAATTCGCCGTTCCGCAAGCGAAACGATTGCTTCAAAGATTGCCAGCAACCCCGTCATAACGGCCAGGAAAATAATCAACCCGCGGTTGTTGTTATCGATTCCGTGATCCAGAATCCCCCGAAGGAGTAACGGTGACACTGAGGAAATGGCGGCATCGAGCAACACGGCGCCGATGAAAATCGTGATCAGACTTCGGTACGGGCGGGCGAATTCGAGGATTCGTGGGAGCGTACCCTTCTTGACTTTGTGCGAAAGCACGTCTCGACTGCGTTGCATCGAGCGCATGTTGGCCCAGTGTCCCATACTCACAATCGAACTCCCCTATTGGACTATGAGTGTAGGGATGCGAGCTTGGCGTTCCGTGCCTCGCGGTAGTTCTCTATCAGGAGGTCCACGACGCGGTCGGGTCGGAACTTCTGAACTGCAGAGTGGGCGGTAGTGCCCATCTCGGCCCGCACACCATCGTTACTGAGCGACTGCACGGCCCGCACCGCCTGATTAAGGTCGCCTGGAGTAACCAGAATTCCCGCTCCACCAATCAAAAGGTCGACGGGACCAGGCACGGCATTCGCCACGATGCTTACGCCGTGGCTCATGGCCTCCAGCATGACTACCGGCAGACCTTCGAAGCGCGTTAGAGAAAGCATTACTCCGTGGGAGTCCAATATGGCACCGAACTCTTCGGGTTCATACCGTTCGATAACACGTATTCGATGGGCGACATCACTCGACACGGGGGCTTTAGCCACGCCCAGCCAAGTCACCTCAAGGTCGGGATTGCTCCGCAGAAGCGTCTCCACAACAACGGCATGGTCGAGCGCCCCCTTGCGCCACTGCTGACCGCCCACAACCAATAGACGGTATGGCAACGGTGTGGTTGGGGCGACTTCGCTGAAGGCCTGACCGGCTACTGGGGCCGTTATGGCGACGCTCGCCGCCCGGGCTCCGAGGATCTCGGTCAAATAGGCCTTTTCGGTCAGATTGAGAACGAGCTTGAGGTCGGCCACGCCGATACTTCGGCGTACTTCCGTCAATCGCCAGCCACCGTGATACAGCCGGTATCGCCACCGCAATCGAAGCTCACCACTTCGAGCCGCCTTTCGACGTGCCGCTACCGCCAGTGGTTCGAGTCCGTGACTGCGAGTAACTAAGACGGTCGGCGTAGCTGCCACCTCTTTCAACGTGAGCAACCAGTAGTCCCCGGTTGAGGCATCAATGATGTCGTACGCGCCGTCTTTGAGGGCGCGACGCAGAAACTTGGCCACCTTCCAAGGAAATCGGATTTGACTCAAAGTTGAATTGCTATCGCCAACAATCTCCATGCCAATGACGTCGACCAAGTGGCCTCGATGGCGAAGAGCCGCTGCCAGCGTGAGGGTCGAACCGGCCGCCCCCGTACCTAGTTCGAGCTGATGATGGACAATCAGGGCAATTTTGAGCGGGGACGTCATGACCTAGATCAACGGTTCGTTGTCTTCTCGCATAAAGCGACGCTCGAGACCATGCAGGCCACGGCGACGTGCCAATTTGATCGCAATCATGCGTGTGAAGAACGGAAGTTGCGACGCAATGCCGAGCGCTGAACTGATGCGCTGCAACATATTCAGTGGTTCCACTTTGAACTTAGCAAGCGTTCGCTCAGAACCGATATAGCGAACATTGGACGAAAAGAGGAAACGTCGCAGAATTGCCCTCGTCGTTCCCACTGCCGAAAAGGCATCGTGCACGTACAGTTCCGCACCGCGCGTGAGGTGAGGCAACCATCCGTCGAAGTCCTTCAACGTACTCTCGAGGTCGTGAGCGCCATCGACCCAAAGAAATCCAACAGGCTGACCAGCCCACTGCGCGGAGGCCTCTTCGGAGAGACCCTTAAAGAGATCGACTTTGGCGCTCACGCCGGCCTGGGCGAGATTCTCCTGAAAGAGCGTCAGCGACTCCGGACCACCACCCCAGCGGGGATCGTCAAAAGGGTCGACCGCCGTGAGGCGATTGCTCTCAGGTAGTCCCATAGCGATCAATACGGCCGACTTACCGCGGTGGCTGCCAATCTCGACAGCTACCGAACCGGAAGCGACTCGGCCGGCCGCCTCAAAGAGCGCTCGCCCTTGTCGTTCGAGGAGCCATCCATCAACCTCGTTGGCGATACTCCAAGCGTCTTCGAAGGTTGGTGGCATGCTGCCAATCTAGTTCTCTGGCCTGTCGTCATCGGAGATTGGGTGGAGATCGCCACCATCGCCGTCGCCATCCCAGTTCTCGACAATTCGCACTCGTGATGCCTCGCGGGCGGTCACCATGTCGGCCACACCCTCCCCGGCATTGCTGAAGGTCTTAACCGTGGCCGTCTGCAACTCAGGAGTTGAACCTTGCTCCAAGATTGTCAAAATGGCGTGGGTCATCATCTTCATCAAGACCGGAAGTTCCGCCAAAGAAGAGATCGTGAAGTAGTAGTTCGGACTGAAAGAATCAGGCTGGTGCCAACCAGCGGCCGTCAGTTGACTCTCCTGTTCGGCGGTAATGGCCTGCACGGCGAGGTTCTCATTCGAAATCACTTCACCGATGAGGAGGCCATTCTCTGCCCAAAACTGGACGTATCGATAGTCCGGGAAGTCAACTACTGCGAGGACTCGGTCACCTTCGCGCATCATCGCGCCGAGAAGTTCAGGGAGGTTTGCCAGTAACGACGTGAGAGACGTCTCGATGGGGTTGTCTGATCCGGTGAGGTGTAGTGCCATGAGGGCAGTGTGTAGGCGACCTATGACACAACCTTCTAGATTGACGCTGTGACTCACAGCGATCAAGAGTGGTTTGAACTCTCCCAGCGCATCGCCCGCAGCGTCCAGACGACCGTGGGATGGATTTTTTGGGACCCCGGTGCGGTCGCCCGTTTCGAAGCCCTAGGGCTCCCCGGACCACTGGGCTATATCGCCTCTCGTTCCGCGCCGTTCGCTGGCGCCGGCTACGCCGCACTCGTAGCCGCGTTGGGCTCCATCAGCCCGATGGGTATTCGATTCGTGGTCGACTTCATGCCACCACAGGATTTCATGAAGTACTGGGATGCACGCAACGAGGCGATCCGCGAGGGCCTAGAAGCCCACGCCCCTCAGATCCTCAAAACACTGGCGCAGCACGGACCGGCCCTCGAGGATGTCGTTGCCCAACTCCCCTTTGCGGGACGGCCATTCTCGGCCAGCCACCTCGATATCCCATCTGGCGACGATCCAGTGATGCGAGGGTGGCATGCCATCAACATCATTCGCGAGTGGCGTGGCGACACCCATTGGGGACTGATTGCTGAACACAATCTGAACGGTGCCGAGGCTTCCACTCTCCACAATGCGTGGCTCCAGTACGACAACGAGTGGCTCTCGAGGTCACGGGGCATAAGCGATGAGGCAATCGAGCGGGCTTTCGTTTCACTAGAACGCAGAGGCCTGGCAACTGACGGAGCTGTCAATGATCGCGGCCTCGCCCTACGACAGCAAATCGAAGATGAGACCGATCGTCGTTGCGTTCTGCCCTGGCAGCTCTTCGGCTACCAGCAGTCCGTCAACCTGGCCGAACTTCTGGAACCGTCATGTGAACTACTACTGCGCCGAGTCGACATCACAGCCGGCGAGCGATACCAGCCGGCCTCGCGAATTCGCAAGTAGCGCGAACCGCTTACGGCTTAGCGACGTTGCCGGCGAGAGTCCAACCCACGAGGGCGTTGGCGTGACCGTGGCCCATGGCGTGCTCCGCCTTCAAAAATGCCACAATTTGCATGTGCTTCAGGTCGCCCACCGTCGCAATAATCGACTGCCACTCCGCAATGCTCTTGCCATATTTTTTTTCAATTGAAGGGAAGTAGGAAGACGGGCCCTGCTTCGACCACGGTGGTGACATTTCTGGCATTAGATACTCATTTTCTGGAATTCGAAGACTCGGGTCCAGGGAAGTGTCGCCACTCCCCTTCGGAGATAACTTTGATCTGGCCGGCAATCACCGATATCGCACTTTCATCACAGAGGGCGTAACAGGGAATCGACATCGAGGCGGCCCACTGCTCGGCCCCCGCCATAGTGTTCTCCGTTAGCTCCGGATGATTCAGGTGCGGGAAAATCGCAAAATCAACGATTGAAAGCGTGTCGTCGGTACCAGATGGCGGTCGCCATCCAACGAAATCCTCGCCAATGTTGGGTGCCATCACCATGCTGCCGGCACTCAACCCGACGTACACCTTTTCATCGAATTTGGGAAGGAGGGCCGCGAAACCTGACTCTCGCATCCAGTAGCTCAAGAACAGAGGATCGCCGCCGTTGACCAGAATCACATCGGCATCTTCGACCCAAGGCAACCAGCGATCAGGTCCAATACTCGGGAGCGCCGTGAGCTCCAAGACTCCAACTGAGGCCCAGCCCAATTCGACCATCGGCGTCGTCGCAGTTCCGTCGAAGAAGCGAAAGGCTCGATCCGCCCCATTGGCATTGACGTAACTGGCCGTGGTGATGGCCAGTGCCTTGCACTCCGAAATGGGCTTCGGCAACATGGCAACGAGCGCGTTGAGCATCGTGGCGTTCTTGACGCCGCCCGAGGTGAGAAGAAGTTTCAAGAGAGTCTCCAGTATCAGAAACGACTGCGGTTACTACTAGTGGGCGCTGGGGGACTCGAACCCTCGGCCTCAGCCGTGTGAAGGCTGCGCTCTAACCAGCTGAGCTAAGCGCCCTGAGAGTGAAAGCCTACCCCCACTCCTGCCCTGTGAATTCTCCAGTGCGAATCATCGTGGCGCCAGACCTAAGGGCTAGCCTGACGGCGTGGCGGACAACAAAGACAATAAGAAACCCGTAGTAATGACCGAGGGGGCCTCACGCGAGGTGATCTTCGGAATTGACCCCCTCGAGCGTCGTTGGTCCTTTGGCATCGGTGGAATTGGCTTGATGTTGACGGCGATTTTCCTCTTTGTACAGCAGTACGGATACACCAAGACCGATCCGCAAAACGGCGTCTGTCCTGCCGGTTACGACCTCGTAAAGAAGGTGTGCCAGCACAAGTACCCACTGGTGTTCCAGGACTACATGGGCCAGTTCTTCATGGTTCTCGCCGGTGCGCTCATCATCATTTTCTTCGCCTGGCGTAAAAAGCGAGTCGGCATCATCGTGGCCGCCTTCATGATGGGTCTCGCCCTCAGCAATGTCGGCCTACCCTTCCTCTTGCTCGGTGTCTGGCTCGGTATTCGTGCTTTCCGTCTTCAAAAGTACGGCGACCCAACCTTCATTGGCTCGAATCAGCAGTCCCGTCTGCGCGCCCAAGAACGGGCCGCGAACAGGAAGAAGGGCATCGGCTACTCCCGCGGTAAGAAGAGTGACGGCGATACTTCAGCCACAGCGGCCAGACCGAAGCCAGCGCCCTCCAAGCGTTACACCCCAAAGCAGTCAGGACGGCGTCGCTAACGTGACCGAACTGGGACTTAATTTTCCCACCGCGTGGTCACGCCGTTTTCCCGCCACCGCTCTTAGAGACCTAGTACTGACCGCCTTGGCCACGCCGCTCACACGTCGCCTCACCACCATGGACATACGTGGCCGAGAGAATCTCCCACCCCTCGGCACAACAACGATCTACACGGCCAACCACACCAGCCATCTCGACACCATTATCGCCTTGGCGGCCCTCAACCGCGCCCGAAGGCGGCGGACGGTAGTGGCAGCAGCTTCCGACACATTCTTCACAAAACTCTCCACTGCACGAATCACTGTGCTCCTCGTAAACGCGATTCCAATCGAACGCCACAAAGTCAACCGACAGAGTGCCGCGCAGGCAATTGAGATTTTGAAGAAGGGCTGGGACCTTTTGATCTACCCCGAAGGCGGGCGAACCCCCACCGGACCGATGTTGGAGTTCAAGGGCGGGGCGGCCTACCTGGCGGAGCGCAGCGACGCCGTGGTAGTGCCCACTTTCATGGTGGGTGCCGGAGAGTGGATCTCGAGTTACGCCAAGGCTCC
This sequence comes from Acidimicrobiaceae bacterium, assembly GCA_947372925.1. Lineage (GTDB taxonomy): Bacteria > Actinomycetota > Acidimicrobiia > Acidimicrobiales > RAAP-2 > RAAP-2. The sequence continues at coordinate 4,649 of CANBVQ010000009.1, read as the reverse complement.
GATGTATCTCGAAATGCCCAAAAAGTGGCGGTCGCCAGTCACTGTCGCCTTCGGACCACCCCTCTCAATTGAAGAGGGTGAAAACATCCGGCGCTTCGGTCAGCGGATTCAAGACGCCGTTATTGATCTTGCCCGAGAAACGACGGGCGACCCCACCTGGGGCGACCACTTGCGCTCCTAGTAGTCGACGACGTCGTCGTGGAAGTCCCCGATTTCCCTTACGCGGGAGCGATGGAGATCGTCGGCAACAGAGGAGAGTGGCTCTAACTCCCGTCCGAGGGCATGAGTCAACAGTTCATCAGCGAACCAGGGGTTCTGCGCCAGAACGGGGCCGTGGGCGTAGGTTCCGAAGATGTTGCCACGTCGCACGCCGTCGACGTAACGAGCACCGCCGGCAAACCGACCATTGCCGGCACCGGCCTCGACTACTCCCAAGGGAACTTCGTTCGAACCAAGCTCTGTCTCTCCACCGTGGTTCTCAAAGCCCACCATCCAACGGTTGCCAACGCGCGTCAAGAGGTCACCCACTCGACGCTTGGCGCCTCGAGTGGTCACCGACTCCACGAGTCCGAGTCCCTCTACGTGAAGGCCACCTTCAACTTCATACGAGGTGCCGATTAGTTGGAAACCGGCGCAGACCGCGAGCAGCACCGCACCATCGTTAACCCTCTTCGCCAGAGTGTCATCCTTAGCGAGGCCGTAGGTGGCTTGACGCTGGGGGCCATCTTCTCCCCCGCCTAGCAACAAGATTTGGGCATCGGGAATTTCCTCGTCAAGCGCGACTTGCACGACTTCAACCTCGACGCCGCGACGCCGCGCTCGCGATGCGAGAACCAGGGCGTTGCCACCATCGCCGTACGTTCCAAGGAGTTCGGGGTAGAGAACGGCAATCTTCAGCATGGTGACGTCGTTTCCAGCCATGCCGCAAAGGCGGTGTAGTTGGCAATGACATCAACCGGCTTCGATGTCGCAATTTGTCCCGCGACTTCGTCCACTGTTACCACCCGGGCCGTGACATCGTCGTACTCGAGGCGGGTCGCCAAGTCGAGCGCTCGCTCACCGGTACACCAGACCGTGCTCCCACGTAGTTGGTCGAAGGGTGCATCGTAGAGCCACGAGGGATCAGTCCCGTCAGCAATCAAGTCATTAATCGAGACGACGACATCGCTTCCTCCGGCCACTAAACCAATCAGGGCCGAGACGCCAGCGGGGTTTTTAGCCAGCATGAGGCGAAACGTCTGACCGTCGCGTTGGCGCACCGTGAAGCGACCGGCCACCTCGCGAATAGTGCCAACTCGCTCAGCGGCAAGTTGGAGTGGAGTCCCGAGGAGGGATGCGGCAACGACAGCCAATGCGGCATTTGAGCGATTGAACGCCCCCGGTAGAGAGATATCCAATTCCACCGAACTGCCTGCACCGCTCAATGTTTCGCCCAGCACAAAATCAGGAATTGGTTTTGCAAAGCCACACTCGCACCGCCATGCCCCCTCGGGATGTAACGGCTCAGTGCACTGCGGGCAAGAGCGGGCATCCAGGGTCCAACTCGACCCCACGTCGCACCAAACAACCTTCGAGTTCATCTGCGCGACCGCGGCGTAGACGACGAGCGGGTCGGCACAGTTCGCCACGATGGTGGCTGATGAGTTATGCAACGTGGTGCGCCACTTCTCAGCCAGCACTCGGACCTCAGCAGCGCGGTCGAGCTGATCGCGACTGAGATTAAGTAGCACCACTACTTCTGGCTGAGTTGCTTCGGCGACTGTCGCCAAGTACGCCTCATCAACTTCCAGCACTGTCAACGGGCTTTGGTCGGTCGCCAGTGCGGCAACGATACCGGCCGACATATTGCTCCCAGTGGCGTTCGTGGTGGCACCGCCAAGTGCCGCTACGACTAGGGCTGTTGTGGTGGTCTTACCGTTGGTTCCGGTGACCAACACGATGCGCCGTCGGGCGCTCATGCGTCGCACGAGCTGGGGATCAATCCGAAGAGCCACACGACCACCGGCCACTGTTCCTTGCCCCACTCCCAATGCACGGCTGGTGCGATTGACGATTCGCAGTCCGGCGAGAGCCAGAGAACTTCGTAGTGGGAGACGGGTTGCCATTGGTATCACGCTAACAAGCCCAGGAATTAGCAAAGGGACCGGTCTGGGGGGTAGACCGGTCCCATTGCTGAGATTTCGGAAGAGGGGGGTTCTCCCGAAGTACTGGGTACAGTTTGCCCATTTTCAGCCTTATCAGCAAGCCGTATCGCTTGATAGTTTCCATATAGATTATTGATAATGGACTTTAGACAATTAGAAGCACTCGTGGCAGTGGTGGACGCCGGCTCATTTTCCAAAGCTGGCAAGGCGCTCGCTACCGCCCAAAGCAATATCTCGACTCGCGTAAAGAATCTGGAGGCCGAACTCGGCGTCTCCCTTATCGATCGAGAAACCATGGAGCCGACCCCCGAAGGACGTTCAGTCCTCGAGCGGGCTCGTCGAATTCTGGTGGAAGAAGAGTCAATTGGCACCGATGTTAAGTCCATGTCCGAAACCGTTCAGGGTGACGTTTCGATTGGCATGATCGGTACGACGGGCCGGTGGCTTATCCCCCATCTTCTTCAGGCGCAGCGGGAGCACTACCCCAACATTTACCTGCGGATCGTTGAGGGGACTAACTCGGCTCTCGAGCCGCGGCTGGCCGCCGGCGAACTGAACGTAGCCATTCTTTCGATGCCTCTTCTCTCCGACTCCTTTCGCTACGCCGAGCTCTTCGATGAAGACCTAGTCCTCGTCACCCCGACCAAAGGTAAGCGGGCCATCGAAGGAGACCAGGTGAGACTGCGTGACCTCACGTCACTCGACCTCCTACTCCCCCTCTCGGGCACACCTCTTCGCAATGAGATTGATGAGGCCTGTGAACTGGCCCACGTCACATTGACTCCTCGTATCGAGATGGACGGTATTCGAACCTTGGCTTCCCTCTGCTTCGACGGTGAGGGCTACGCCGTCTTGCCGGCAACCGCGATTCCCGCGCACCTCAAACTGGGCTTTCGGGGGATTCGAATATCTGACCTTCCGCCCCGTCGAGTGGCTCTGACGCTCCCGCCCTACGGTCTGCCGTCAACACCGACGCTCGCGGTGCATCAACTCATCAAGGAGATTGTGGCCAGCGATACCAGCCTGCCGAGTGGCCTCCACCGGATCTAGGTGTCGTGAATGGCAACTCCCGAAGAGATCGCGACCGTTCTCGCAAAGTATCGACCGTTCAAGACGCTTATCAAACAAGTTGGCCCACCACCACGGCTCAAAGTAAATCCCGTAGCCAATCGCTACCCCACTCTGGTGAGCGCCATCGTCTACCAACAACTCGCGGGGAAGGCGGCGTCGGCCATTCATGGCCGACTGGTGGCCGGACTCGATGGTCACGTTGATCCCGAGCGGGTGCTCGCTCTGAGTGATGACGAATGCGCCACCTTTGGGCTTTCTCGAGCCAAACGTGACTCCATTCGCGATCTGTCTAGCAAAACGCTCGACGGCCTAATCCAATTCTCCCGCCACGGACGCATGAGCGACGAGCAGGTCGTGGCGGAATTGATTCGGGTCCGGGGCATCGGCCCATGGACGGCACAGATGTATCTGATGCACGACTTGGGTCGTTACGACGTCTGGCCCACGTTGGATTACGGGGTACGAAAGGGTTGGTCCATACTGCACGGCATGGACGAGATGATTACAACCAAAGCCATGGGTACGGCCGCTGACCACCTTGCGCCCTACCGATCAAGTGTCGCCTGGTATTGCTGGCAGGCAGCTGATCTCAGATAGTTGATTCCTGCTACTTCGACCACAATTGAGTAGGACTATCGTAAGGTCGTGGCAGAACGGCATACCAAAGATGACTACATCGATGCCGCAATGGAGATCGTTTTAAATCAAGGATTCAATGCACTCACAGCCAAATCTCTTGGTGATCACATGGGGGTTGATCCGAGTGCAATGTATCGTCAGTTTCACAATAAGGATGCACTTCTCGTTGCGATATTCGACCGCCTCGCCAACGACTTCGAGTCAGACCTTCCTCAGGCAACGTCACCGAGAGGTCAGATAGAACGTCAAGTTTTCGTCGTTAGGAACTTCTTTGTGAAGTTTCCAGAACTTGCGGCAATCTTGAGTCAGGCCGACACGCCGCCACGAGCCACATTGGCAGCCGCCGAACAAATCGTAACTTCACTCAAGGAGCTTGGATATCAAGGCCGACAACTCGTTACTGCATACCAATCTATTGAAGGACTAGTTGTCGGCACTTCGGTCTTTGAGACAAGTGGCAGTCCACATCACTGGGCTATAAGAAATAATCGATATCGGATGATGGGGTACGACGCATTTCGAGAAGTTGCGACAGGTCCGGATTCAGTGGCTGCCATTGCAAACGACTCCTTCAAACTTGCATTTCTGAGCTTGCTCGATGCAATCGAGTTCAATGCGCCTATTAATCTCGCCTGACTCACCTCGGTAGCAAAAGACCGGCCGAGCATGTTGCTCGACCGGTCTTTCCCATTGCGATCGCTAACTAACGAGGAGGCCAAATACGACGCGACGATTTGCTGCGGCGCTGCGCTTATCCCACCTATTCGTCGCCCCACCAGCAACTGCCACAAACGT